>CAIMEK010000824.1 GCA_903839965.1 uncultured Acetobacteraceae bacterium
ACCCCCCGCACCCACGCGACGCCCCGCGTTCTCGCCACCGCCCCGCGAGGACGCCCCCCGCTGCTCCGGCTTCCCCTGGCACGTACTCCTCGGGCTGCCCGAAAAACCGGCCTGACCCGGCGCGCGCCTTCGCGCGACGCCGGCCCGGTTCAACTGCGCCCTAATTGTTCCGATTACGTATCGTTGGCGGAAATGCACGGGTTCCAAGTGCCTCTCGGCCCATCGCGCGAAGGCCGACCCCCATTTGCAATTGGCTGCGGGTACTGGCGAGATCTCCTGTAGGAGGGACTTTTCCGCATGCTCAGGGCCTTCGACCGCATAGAGTCCTCGAGCGGATCGCGTGTGGCGCCGCCCTTGGTGTTGCCTTCCGCGTAGGATAACGGCGTCGGCACTCCAGATTTTCCGATTTCGCGACTCAATGGCTGGCCTGCGGCTTCCCCTATCAACGCTTCGCCAGCACCCTCACGGGTGCCGCCGCATGACGCGGGGCCAGAATGGGTCGCTGCTCCTTTCCTGTATCGAACTTTCATCGACTATCCTTCGCCAGTGTCCCTGGCGCACTATCCTGCCGGGCATCGGTCCGGTAACCACGATTGCCATGCTGCGGCCGATTACCTTCAAGCTTCCGGCCGTCGGCGCCATCATCATGCTCTCGGGCAACTACTACGGGTCGCACCATTCCGGTTCGACCACCGCGATCATGCTCAACATGCCCGGTGAGCCGAGTTCGGTGGTCATCTGCATCGACGGTCATCCGATGGCGCGCAAAGGGCAAGCGGGGCCCGCGCTGGCCATTGCGGCGATTGCCTATTTCGTTGCAGGATGCGTCGGTTTCGTCATCGTGGCGGGGCCGGAAGTGGTGAGCAAGCACCCCGACCTGTTCTGGGGCGTGATCGCCAGCATGTGGATCGGCAACATGATGCTGCTCGTGCTGAACCTGCCGATGATCGGCCTGTGGGTATGGGCGCTGCTGATCCCGTTCCGGTTCCTGTATCCTGCCATCCTCGCGTTCTGCTGCATCGGCGTCTTCAATGTGAGCAACGCGCCGTTCGACGTGCTGCCCGCGGCGTTGTTCGGCTTTCTCGGCGTTATCTTCAAGGTGCTGGACTGCCATCCGGCGCCGCTGGTGCTGGCCGCTGTCGCCGGCATGTGGGTTGCGCCCGCGCTGGCGCAGCCGCGAAATATCCGACGCGCAATATACGGATCGTCGTGCCGTTCACGTTGGGCGGTGGCACTGATCTGACCGCGCGAATCGTCGTCGAGTACCTGACCAAGGCATTCGGCCAGAACGTCTTCGTCGAGAACAGGGCCGGCGCCGCATCGCAGATTGGCATTGACTACGTCGCTCGGGCGCGGCCCGACGGCTACACGCTGCTGTGGTCGTCGGCCGACGGCATCTCGGTCCTGCCAGCGGTGAAGTCTCCGCTTCCGTACAAGATCCCAGATAGATGCAAGTTCGTATCGTTGGTCTCGTCGTTCCCGCTCATCCTTGGCGTGGCTGCCAACCTTTCCATCCACACCATGAAGGAATTCGTCGAGTACGCCAAAGCGCGTCCGGGACAGATGCACTATTCGAGTTCCGGTGCGGGCGGCGGCGGCCATCTGTTGCCGGCCTACATGGTGAGCGTGCCCGGCCTCGACATCGTCCATGTTCCGCACGACGGCGCCGCGCCAGCGGTGGTCGCGGTGGCGGGCGGGCATGTCGACTTCACCGACGTCGCACCCTCGACCGCCAACGCCTGTATCACCGCGGGCACGGTTCGGCCGGTCGCCACGTCGGGCCGCAGCCGCGCCAGCCTGTTTCCGGACCTTCCGACGGTAAGCGAGCTTGGCTATCCGCAGCTCACTAAAGATTTCTACTATGGTATGTATGCTTCGCGACAATGCCGAGGCCGTGTTGAAAGTGCCGACGATGACCGATCGCGTGCATACGCTGGGCCTGGAACCACTCAATCTCGATGGGCCCGCCTTCAAGGACTTCGTGGTGAAGCACTTGCAGCGCTGGACCCTCATCGCGAAGACCATCGATTTTCACCTTTCGGCCAGCAAGGAGTAGCATGCGAACGAAAGGCCCGGTGCGGGGCGGCCCGCGCCGGGACCTGGTTCGGTGCGCAGGAAGGAAAGGGTGCAGAAAATGGTTGCCATCAACGAGGTTGCGAGCGGCCTCCGCTTCCCGGAAGGTCCGCTCGCCATGCCCGACGGATCGGTCATGGTGGTCGAAATTGCACGCCAGACCATTACGCGCATCGCCAAGGATGGCACGAAGAGTTACGTTGCCACGCCGGGTGGCGGGCCGAACGGCCTCGCCTATGGTCCGGATCATGCGCTCTACGTCACCAACAACGGCGGCTTTGTCTTTTTCGAGGACGAGAACGGCATTCGCGTTGCCGGCCAGGCGAAGGACTATTCAGGCGGGCGCATCGAGCGTGTGGACCTTGCCGATGGCTCGGTCACCGTGCTCACCACCGCGACCGGCAGCGGGTTCGACCTGCGTGGCCCGAACGATCTGGTCATCGATCGCAGCGGAGCGATCTGGTTCACGGATCTTGGCAAGCGCCGATCGCGCGATCTCGATTACGGCGGCGTCTACTGGCTTTCCCCGGACCGCCGCACGGTCAGGGAAATCGCCCATCCGGTCCTGACGGCAAACGGCATCGGCCTGTCGCCCGACGAATCCACCCTGTATGTCGCCGATACCGAGGGAGCGCGCCTGTGGGCGTTTGACATAACCGGGCCCGGCGAGATTGCCCGGCATGGTTGGCCGAGCCCGCATGGTGGTCGGCTGCTGTATTCGGCCGGCGGCGGTTACCATCGCTATGACAGCCTAGCCGTGGAAGCGAACGGCAACATCTGCGTCGCCACGCTGATCAAGGGTGGCATCACCGTGGTCTCGCCGGCCGGCGAACTGGTCGAATTCGTGCCGATGCCGGACCACTACACGACGAACATCTGCTTCGGCGGCCCCGACCTTCGCACCGCTTACGTCACCCTTTCGCAGACCGGTCGGCTCGTCGAGACCCGCTGGCCAAGGCCGGGCCTGGCGTTGAATTTTCTTAACCGATAGGCGCGCAAGCAAAGGGCAACGATGCACCAACGGCGCCGCGCTCCGCCGTCTGGGACAACAGTTTCACGAGAGTAGGCAAGACCATGAAGATCACCGATGTCATCGTCCATCCCCTCGAAATGGATCACGGCAAGGCGACATGGACGGCCCATGAGCCGTTCATCCGTACGCAGATGACGCTGATAGAGGTGCGGACCGACGAAGGGGTCGTCGGCATCGGCGAAGTGGCCAGCGGGCCGCAGTCGATTGTCTGCGACATGCTGGCCATGATCGCGCCGACCATTCGCGGCATGGACCCGTGCGGGCATGCGGAGATCTGGCAGCGCATGATGTCGATCACCACTCCGCGCCAGGGCGGGCTCGGCGGCTGGGACGGGATGCCCACGCCCCTGCCGCGCCACCTCAGGCAGCAGTTCATGGCGGCGATGGCCGGGATCG
>CAIMEK010000825.1 GCA_903839965.1 uncultured Acetobacteraceae bacterium
ACCACAGGGCCACGACCAGCGTGCCGGCCGCGCCTGAAAGAAAGGGAACGCGCGCCAGCAGCCGGGCAATCCCGGGCCGCGCTTCGGCTACCGACGACGGCAGGAATCGCTGTGCCGCCTGCGGCACGCCCAAACTGCCCATCTGGATGACGACCGTCGTCAGCCAGATCAGGTAGGCGTAGTTGCCATAGGCGGTCGGGGCCAGCAGCAGCGGCATCAGCAGGCCGAAGACGGCCTTGCCGCCCGTCTGCACCAGCGCCGTCGCCACGCCCTGGGCGCTGCGTCCGACCAGTCGGTCGGCGCCAAACGGGTCGGCCACCGCCCGCAGCCGCACGCCGGCCGAGGCGGCTTCCACCGGATTGGGCAGAGCTGCGCTCATTGGGCCCTCGTCGGCCGCCACCGCCGCAGCACGGGAGCAAGATCCTGGCCCAGGGCGGTGCGGGCCAGCCGCGCCACCTCACGCCGGCTGTCGGCGGGGTCGAGGTCGCGCCACAGCAGGGCGACCAGGGCGCCGACCAGCCCGAGCAGCGCGCCCAGCACGATCAGCGCCCCCCGCGGCGGAAAGCTGCGGCGCTCGGGCCAACTGGGCGCATCCAGCACGCGCACCGTCGGCACGTCTTTAGCCTCCTGCACCTTGGCCAGTTCGTATTGCTTCGTCAGGGCCTCAAAGACGGCCTCGGTCAGCCGCGCCTGGCGCAGCCGGTCCAGGTAGGTGATGCCGACGACCGGCAGCCGCCGCACCGACGGCAGCTCGCTGACCGGCGTCGTGCCGTCCTCGCTCCCAGCCAACTGCCGCAGGTTGCGGCGCAGCTCGGCCGTCGTCTTCTGCAGACTCTTGACCCGCACGTTTTCGTCGCCATAGACCTGGCGCAGCCCCTCGAGCTCGGCCTCCGACGCCACCAGACGGCCCTGCAGCGCGGCCAGCGCCTCGACCATCGCCTTGGACTGCGCCGGGATGTCGATCAGCCCGCTGCGGCTGGAGAAGCGTCCGAGGGCGGAGGTGGCCTCGTCGACCTCAGTGCGGGCTAGGGCTAGGCGGCGCTCGAGAAACTCGCGCTCGCGGCGCGCGGCCGAGGTACTCAATTGAGTAGAGAGTCGGATCAGCTCCCCGATATAGGCGGCGCATATCTGCTGGGCGCGCCCGCGGTCGCGGTCGCGCACCCGGATCGTGATCACGCCGCTCTTGTGGTCCTCGGCGATGTTGCTGTTGGACTCCAGCCGTTGGCGCGTCCGGTCGGCCCAGTCCGTGCCGTAGACGCGACGCAGGTCGAATTGCGCGACGATGGCGTCTTCGGCCGACTGGCTGGTCAGGATCTTGACGAACACGGCGCCGTTGGTCTTGGCGCCCAGCATCTCCGACGAGATTCCGAGCGACTGCGCTCGCTCCAGCGCTGCGCCCAGCAGACTGCCGCCGGCCTGGTCGGGCGGCATCAGTTGCGCCGCCGACTCATAGCGCGATGGGATAATCAGCGCCAGGGCGGCAAACAGCACGCCGCCTATAAGCGCAGCGCGCGCCAGCCGTCGGCGCTCGACGACGACGAGCGCGAGCAGGCCGCGCTGGCCCGAAGGCTGAAGATGGACGGGCGGGGCCGGCTCGCCGGCCAGATCGATCATGGCGGGGCGCTTCAGGCCGCTACCGCCCGGGGTGCCGGAGGTTGGCATCAGTATGGCTCCTTCTCAGAACAGGTGGGCGGCCGAGCCGGTAATGGCAACCGACGACATCAACTGCGCCGCCGCCAGCAAGGTGCGCCACCAGGGCGGACCGCCGACGATCTTCTCCGGCACGACGACCGCGTCGCCCGGC
>CAIMEK010000826.1 GCA_903839965.1 uncultured Acetobacteraceae bacterium
ACCGCAGCGAACCGGCGCTGATGGCGTTCGGACTGGACCAGATGCAGCTCTATTGCACACCGGCGGTCAATCTGTTGCGAAAACGCAGCGACAGGGTGAGCCTGTCTGATCGCGAACCCGAGCACCTGATCGTGCCGGACCGCATGCGGCCGCTCGACTACGAGGTGTTCTCTGTCGCTGCCATGGAAGGGTTCGCCGTTGACGGCGGTCCGTCGCAGCCATTTTTTCCGTTCTATGCTGCCAACGATCTCAGCCGCAATCCGGGTCACCGCAGCTATTACCTTCTGCGCCGCCAACCGCACCGCCTATCGTCGCGCTCCCGCGAACACGGTGCGCGCTCCGCCTATCTCGGCCACGACGTTTTCGTCTCACTCGTGGATGCCGACCAGGCTCCGCTGAACGCGTCGCTGCGCCAACTCGGGCTGGATCTGCTGTGCACGAACCGCGACCTCACGATGTCAATGCCGATTGGCAAGCGGAATACCGATTTCACCATTGTGATCAACGCACCGGTGGCGTCCATCCGCTGCGTGGTCGGCCCCACCCTGCCGCGGCCCTGTCATGGCGACGGCGATTATGCCTGGCGGTTCATTTCGCATCTCGGCCTGAACTACCTCACGCTTACCGACAACAGCGACGTGCAGGGAGCCGCCGCGCTTCGCGAATTGCTGCGGCTGTACGTGCCCGGCGGCGCGACACTTGCCTCGCGCCAACTGGACGCGTTGTTGTCGGTGGCAAGCACGCCGGTCGTTCGGCGCATTCCGGGGGCCGGCCCGGTCTGTGCCGGGCGCGGGCTGCAAGTGACGCTGACGGTGGAGGAGACGCCGTTTGCAGGCGGCAGCGCAATTCTTTTGGGCGCAGTGCTCGACAGGTTCTTTGCCAAGTATGTGTCCATAAATGGCTTCACCGAGACCGTCCTGCGTTCGCCGGATCGCGGCGAGGTCATGCGTTGGCCGATGCAACCCGGCCTGCGTCCGTTGTTGTGAGCACGTCGGGCGCAATGCAGATTCTGGATACCCCAGTTCGACCGGAACCAGCCATTGTCTTGCCCGGTATACCGGCACCGCCGGAAGGCGTGGTGGCACCGGCCGGGCCTGTCGGCGAAACGCTGCCTGAGCGTTGGCGCCAAGCGCCGCACAGGTTCAGCTATTTCGTCATCATGCGCCTGCTGGAGGCATTACATTCCGACCGTCCCCGATTCGGCCGCAGCCGCCGACCGGCACAGGATGTACTCCGACTCAGCCAGGAGCCGGCGATCGGCCATGCACCGGCATCCATCGCGGGCTTCGAATCCGGCACGGAAGGTCGCCCGGACCGCCTGGTGGTGCATTTCCTGGGTCTGTTCGGACCCGATGGACCGCTACCGTTGCATTTGACCGAATATGCCCGGGATCGTCGTCGCAACTACGGCGACTCCACTTTCTATCGCTTTGTCGATTTGTTCCATCACCGAGCCCTGTCGCTGTTCTACCGGGCCTGGGCCGACGTCCGACCGACCGTGAGCTTCGATCGCCCCACCCAGGACCGGTTCGGGCACTACGTCGGTGCGCTGATCGGGCTATCGACCCCAGGACTGCGCGACCGCGACGCCATGCCCGATTTGACGAAATTGCATTTCGCGGGCTTGCTCGCGGGGCAGACGCGGCACGCCGAGGGTCTTGGGCAGATCCTTTCGGCATTCTTTACAATGCCGGTGCGCGTGGAGAGCTTCTGCGGTGCCTGGCTTTCACTGTCGGACAGCGACCGAAGCTGCCTCTCAGCCACCTTGCCAAACGCCGAACTTGGCCGGGCCACGCTGCTCGGTGCTCGCGTCTGGAGCCGCCAACACAAGTTCACCCTCGTTTTCGGCCCGCTCAGCCTCGCCGAGTACGAACGCCTGCTCCCGGGCGGCCTGAGCTTGCAGCGGCTGGTGCCAATCGTGCGCAACTACGCCGGCGACACGCTGATCTGGGACGTGAACCTCATTCTCGGCGCCGAGCAAGTGCCCGCCATCCGGTTGGGACAGCAAGGGCGCCTGGGCTGGACAACCTGGCTGATGCCGCGCCGGGTTGCGACCGACGCGGCGGACCTGCGTCTCGATGTCAGTGCCGACAGCCACGCCAGCAGGATCATGGCGAATACCCGCAAGCAGCAACCGAGGGATGGTCGAGGATGACGGAAATCAACCGCGCCGCCATGTTCGGCAAGCTCAACCCGGTTGCCTATCGCGCCATCGAAGGTGCGACGGTGTTCTGCAAGCTGCGCGGCAATCCCTACGTCGAGCTTGTCCACTGGCTGCATCAGATTTTGCAGGCGAACGACAGCGACCTGCATCGCGTCGTGCGGCATTTCGAGATCGATCCATCGCGCCTGGCAGCCGATTTGACCGTAGCGCTGGACCGGCTGCCGCGCGGCGCTTCCGCCATTTCGGATTTCGCTCCGCAGATCGAGGAGTCCGTCGAGCGAGGCTGGGTATTCGCCACGTTGATGTTCGGGGCTGCGCAGGTTCGCACCGGCCACCTGCTGGTCGGCATGCTCAAGACTCCGACCCTGCGCAACGCGTTGAACGCGACTTCCCGACAATGGGAACGGGTTCGTACCGACGCGCTTTCGGATGAATTCGACGCCATTCTCGGTAATTCACCCGAGGCTTCGCTCGCGGCCACCGACAGTTCCGCGACGCCAGGCGAGGCGAGCAGCGCCATGGCGCCCGCGGCAATGGGCAAACAGGAGGCGCTGGGCAGATTCTCGGTCGACTTGACCCAGCGTGCCCGCGAAGGCGCCATCGACACGGTGACCGGACGCGACCGGGAGATCCGCCAGATCGTCGATGTGCTGATGCGCCGCCGACAGAACAATCCGATCCTGACCGGCGAGGCCGGGGTCGGCAAAACCGCCGTCGTCGAAGGGTTCGCACTGCGCATCGCCGAAGGCGACGTGCCCCCGATGCTGCGCGACGTAAGTCTCCGCATGCTCGACGTCGGGCTACTGCAGGCCGGCGCCAGCATGAAGGGGGAGTTCGAGAGCCGTTTGCGGCAGGTGATCGACGAGGTCCAATCCTCGCCGACGCCGATCATCCTGTTCATCGATGAGGCGCACACTCTCATAGGTGCCGGCGGCGCAGCCGGAACAGGCGATGCCGCAAACCTGCTGAAGCCTGCCCTGGCCCGCGGCACGCTGCGCACCATCGCCGCCACCACCTTCGCCGAATACAAGAAATACTTCGAAAAGGACCCCGCGCTCACCCGCCGTTTCCAGGTGGTCCAGGTCGACGAACCGGACGAGGAAACGGCGATTGCCATGATGCGCGGCATCGCCACTCCTTTGGAAAAACACCATCGGGTGCAGATTCTCGACGAGGCGATCGAGGCGTCGGTGCGGCTGTCGCATCGCTACATTCCGGCGCGGCAGTTGCCCGACAAGTCCGTCAGTCTGCTGGACACGGCCGCCGCGCGGGTCGCGATCAGCCAACATGCGGTGCCGCCGGCTCTGGAGGACTGCCGCCGTCGCATCACTGCGTTGGAAACGGAGCGCGCCATTATCGCCCGGGAAGCGGTGGTCGGCATCGATGTCGTCGAGCGCGAGGCACGAACGACCGAAGCGTTGAACCGGGAACGGACGGCACTCGCGGAATTGGAAGCGCGCTGGGAGGCCGAGCGCTTGATGGTCGATCAGATCCTGACTCTGCGTGCGCGGCTGCGAGCGTCGGGTACATCGGACACCGCCACGGAACCCGCCGTTGACACCGCCTCGGCACTGCGGGAGTTGCGGGCCTACCAGGCCGAACTCGCGACCTACCAGGGCGAGAGCCCGTTGATTCTGCCGAGTGTGGATGAGCAGGCAGTGGCCGCGGTGGTCGGCGACTGGACCGGCATTCCGGTTCGCCGCATGGTCCGCAACGAGGTGCAGGCGGTTCTGACTTTGGCGGAGACGTTGGCGCGGCGGGTGGTTGGACAGGACCATGGGCTGCACATGATCGCGCGCCGGGTCCAGACTTCGCGCGCCGGTCTCGACAACCCGGCCAAACCGGTCGGCGTGTTTATGTTGTGCGGCCCTTCCGGCGTCGGCAAGACCGAGACGGCGTTGGCGATTGCCGAGGCGCTGTACGGCGGCGAGCAGAACCTGATCACCATCAACATGAGCGAGTTTCAGGAGGCCCATACCGTTTCCACCCTCAAGGGGGCGCCACCCGGCTATGTCGGCTACGGCGAAGGCGGCGTGCTGACGGAGGCGGTCCGGCGCAAACCGTATTCGGTGGTGCTGCTGGACGAGATCGAAAAGGCCCATCCGGACGTCCACGAGATTTTCTTCCAGGTGTTCGACAAGGGGGTGATGGAGGACGGCGAGGGCAGGTCCATCGACTTCCGCAACACGCTGATCCTGCTGACATCGAATGTCGGCACGGATTTGATCATGTCGCTGTGTCGCGATCCGGAGTTGCTCCCCGATATCGACGAAATCGCCAAGGCGCTGCGCGAACCGTTGCTCAAGGTATTCCCGCCGGCGTTGCTCGGCCGCCTGATCGTCATTCCCTACCTGCCGCTGAGCGACGAAGTGATGGCGCAGATCGTCAGGCTGCAGCTTGGTCGGATCGCAGCGCGGATCAGCGCCCGGCACGGCGTGCCCTTCTCCTATGACCAGGACGTGGTTCGGCTGATCACCGGCCGTTGCACCGAGCCGGAAAGCGGCGGCCGCATGATCGACGCGATCCTGACGAACACGTTGCTGCCCGACATCAGCGGCGCATTGCTGGCTCGCCTGCTCGCCGGCGAGTCGATCGAGCGTGTGCACGTCGGCGCGGACAATTCGGGGCTCACGTATTCGTTCGCAGGCGTGCCTGACTGATCTGCCTTATGACATGCCGACCGAGGGTACTTGTGGGACAGCCTCGGAGGCCATGAAGACCAAGCGATGACACCCAATCGGCACGGAATGGAGGGGGCGCAAATGGCGGCACCGGCATCACCAGACATCGACAAGGGCGAACTGAAGAAACTTCTCATCCGCTCGAAAAAGGAACCAGTGAATTGCGCGGTGGCGATGAGCAAGAGCCAACAGGCTCTGATCGTGCTCGACAAGATCAAACAGCCCCGGGCGATCCTGAAGGAACTTGAGAAGAAGTTTGGAGACGTGGCAATGCCGCGGTGGGGCACCGCCTTCGTCGACGTGGACGCGGATCCGAAGCTGGTGATCCTGACGCTCAACAAGCCTACCCCCGGTTTCGCGCGCAAGATGAAGAAAACGTTGAAAGGCACCGGGTTCGCCAAGGTCGAGGTGCGACTGGAAGACGGAACGGTCGATGAGGCGGTCGGCGACGACGAAGAGGAGGAAGGCGAAGAGGAAGGCCAGGGCGGTGCGCCCGCCGCCGCAGTGGATGGGGATGCGTCGGCACAGACCACGACCGATGAACCCGCCAGCACGATGGCGCCACCAGCGGCACAATCCGCCTTACCGCTCGATGCGGCGGGGTTGACGAAGCGGTTGACCGACGTGGTCAAGCGGATGTTGCCCGTCATTGCCGCCGATCCAACGCGGCAGGGCGAATTGAAGACCTTGGCCACCCAGGCGCAGGCCGCCATCAAGGGGGCCGACCCGTCGGCTGAATCCCTGATCGACCAGCTTGAGGATGCGATCGGTGGCGGCGGACAGCCCGATGCGGCCGCGCCAGCCGATCCGGCCGCGCAAGCCGCGCTCGCTTCCACGCCCAAACTGTGGCTGGACACCATCGCGACGGTGGAATCCGACTGCGCCAAGCTGAAGGATGCCATCCGCAAGGATTTCGCGGGCGAGGCGCCGGACGTGGTCGCGGACATCGAAAAGAACCTTGGCCGTATCGACCAGGTTTGTGGCCGGTTCGACAAGACTCTGGCGGAACTGTTGCAGAGCGCTGCGGCGGCGCCCGACCAGGCCACGCGCAATGCGGCGTTGATCAAAGCGCGGTCAGCGGCCATCGCGCAAATCAAATATGCCGCCTCCGAGCCACTGATCGGCTTGCTGGACGACAATCCCTTCGGTGTCTCGCCTGGCATCAAGCAGAAGCTGGCGACCGTTCTGACACAGGTTACCAATGCGACGCGTGTGAGCTGAAACCTGGCCGGAGTTGGCGGAAGCAAAGGTAGTCCAATCGCGATGACCATCGACAAGCGGGCGTGGCTGCAGCAGCTCGGCGTAACAACGCTTCCGGGGACAGGCGTTTCCACCGCGGGGGCGGCCAGCGTGAGCGGCTCGGCGGACGGCCGGGCGCCGATCATCACCGTCAAGTCGAATGGCGACGGCACGTTCACCATCGACGGGACCGGTTTTCTCGCCACGTCCGGGGTGCTGATCAGCGCGGCGGACCGCCAGGCGGACCGGGACTACGGCATGGCCATGGCCGACGCGGCCGGCGGGTTTACGTTTACGACACGCAACATTTGCCCTTCCCCCCCGCCGATCACGTTCATTGCGACCAGCGGCATCAATTCGAAGACCGACCGTACCGACTGGGTGTGGAGCAACATTGTTCAGACCAGTTGCCCGGCTGAGAAAGGCAGCGACGGAAGTGATGGCGGCTCTGACGGCGGTGGCAGTGACGGCGGTGGCAGCGATGGGAGCGATGGCGGCGGAAGCGACGGAGGGGGCAGCGACGGCAGCGAAGATGTCGGCATCTCCGGAAGCGCCGGCACTGGCGGCGATGGCAGCGATGGGTCCGACGGCGGGCAGGGTTCCGATGGCAGCGATGGGTCCGACGGCGGGCAGGGTTCCGATGGCAGCGATGGGTCCGACGGCGGGCAGGGTTCCGATGGCAGTGATGGGTCCGACGGCGGGCAGGGTTCCGATGGCAGCGATGGGTCCGACGGCGGGCAGGGTTCCGATGG
>CAIMEK010000827.1 GCA_903839965.1 uncultured Acetobacteraceae bacterium
GATGGTCGACGCCGATGACGATGCAGATGCCCAGTCCGAACGAGCATAGCAACAATGCGGCGCCGACATGCCAGACCCGCTCGCCGGTGAGGTCGGAATGGAAGCCCCACGCGATCATGGCCACGAACGCGCACAGATACGGCAGTGCGCTGACCAAACCGATCCACTCAGTGGAAACTCCAAGGCCCTTGACGATCAGCGGCAGGAAGAACACCAGCCCGTAGCCCGACACGTTCTGGCAGAAATACGTGACGGTCAACAGCCACATTTTCTTGTCGGTGAAGGCATCCATCAGCGAGTATTTCTTCACCGCCTCGCGCTGCGCCATTTCGGAGTCCAGCCGGTCCTGCAGCCAGGTCCGTTGTTCCGCCGTCAGCCACATCGCGTCCCTCGGCCGGTCGGTCAGCAGCGTGTAGGTGACGAAGCACATGATGATCGGGGGCAGCCCCTCGAGGATGTAGAGCCATTGCCAGCCGTGCAGGCCGGCCATGCCGTCCATGCGCAGCAGGAGGCCGCCGATCGGCGGGCCGATGAACAGCGAAACCACGGCGGCGGACTGGAAGATGCCCATCACCCGGGTGCGGTAGTACGACGGGAACCACCAGGTCAGGTAGAGCACCACGCCGGGGTAGAACCCGGCCTCGGCGATGCCGAGGAAGACGCGGTTCCAGTAGAAGCTCGATTCGTTCCACACGAACCCGGTCAGGGCGGCGATGATGCCCCAGGTGATCAGGATGCGGGCGATCCAGCGCCGCGCGCCCATCTTGTCGAGGATCAGGTTGCTCGGGATTTCGGCCAGGAAGTAGCCGAAGAAGAACAGGCCGGCGCCGAAGCCGAACACCGCGTTCGAGAACCCCAGGTCCTTGAGCATGGTGGTCGCGGCCATGCCGACATTCGAGCGGTCCAGGTAGGCGCAGAAATAACCGAGCATGAGCAGCGGGATCAGCCGCCACTTCACCCGGCTGATGGTCTCAAGTTCGATCGGCTCGATGATTCGTAGAGTCGGAGCATTCGCATCCACGTCCGTTTCCTCCTCCAGCGTGCACGGGCCGCCGGCGGAAGGAAGTTTCGGACGCAGGTCCGCCTCCTCACCTTAACCGGGCCAATGTCGGAACAAACCATGCCTCGCAAACAGTCGGGAGGCAACAGAAAGCAACGATCGGCCGAAGTGCCTGCCGCGGTGTGCGGCGGCCAGCAACGCAAAGGACCTGGACTGGCGCAGTTCGGCGCCGGGCCGCACAAAAAGAAAGGGAGGAGGGGCACTGCCCTTCCTCCCTTCCGGCTCGGTTTCCCGCAACGAGCGGTCGGCGGATCAGCGCGCCATCATCCGTTCCGACCGGCGGTCGTGGCCGGCCAGAACCACGCAGAGCGCGGTCACGAGCGGCCCGATCGCCATGCACAGCAGCGACAGGTCGGTGCTGCCGGTCGCATCCTTGATCATCCCGTAAACCGACGGGCCAAGCCACCCGCCGAGGTTACCTACGGCGTTGATCATGGCGATGCCGCCGGCCGCGGCCACGCCGGTCAGCATGGCGCTGGGGATCGACCAGAAGGTCGGCACCAGGGACTGCTGACCCATCAGGGCGACGCACAGCGCGATCATCGTAATCACCGGATGGCCGACGCCGATGAGCACGCAGACCGCCAGCCCGCCGGATGCCACCAGAGCCGCCCCGGCCACGTGCCAGGTCCGCTCGCCGGTCAGGTCGGAATGGTAGCCCCAGGCGATCATCGCCACGAAGGCGCACATGTAGGGAATCGAGGCGACCAGCCCGATCCAGTCCGTGGACACGCCGAGTCCCTTGACGATCAGCGGCAGGAAGAACACCAGCGCGTAGCTGGAGAAGTTCTGGCCGACATAGGCGATCGTCAGCAGCCACATCTTCGGGCTGATGAACGCCTGGCTGAGGGTGAATGTCTGCACCGCCTCCTTCTGCGCCACCTCGGAATCCAGCCGGTCCTGCAACCAGGTCCGCTGTTCCGGCGTCAGCCACATCGCGTCCTTCGGCCGGTCGGTCAGCAACGCGTAGGTGATGAAGCACATGATGATCGGCGGCAGGACTTCGATGATGTACAGCCACCGCCAGCCCGCCAGTCCCATGATGCCGTCCATGTGCAGCAACAGCCCTCCGATCGGCGGCCCGATGAACAGCGAAACCACGCTGGCCGACTGGAAAATGCCCATCATCCGGGTGCGATAGAACGACGGGAACCACCAGGTCAGGTAGAGCACCACGCCGGGGTAGAAACCGGCCTCGGCCAGGCCGAGGAAGATGCGGTTCCAGTAGAAACTCGACTCGTTCCACACGAACCCGGTCAGCGCGGCGATGATGCCCCAGGTGATCAGGATGCGGGCGATCCAGCGGCGTGCCCCCATCTTGTTGAGGATCAAGTTGCTCGGGATCTCGGCCAGGAAGTAGCCGAGGAAGAACAGGCCGGCGCCGAAGCCGAACACCGCGTTCGAGAACCCAAGGTCCTTGACCATGGTCGTCGCGGCCATGCCGACATTCGACCGGTCCAAATAGGCACAGAAATAACCGAGCAGGAGCAATGGCATCAGGCGGAAAGTCACCCGCTTGATGGTTTCTCGTTCAATCGGCTCGATTGTGTGCAAAGTCGTTGCACTGGCATCCACGATAAGTTCCTCCATAGGACGTACACGGACCGCCGGCGGGAGGAAGCATTCGACACGCATCGACTTCCTCGCCTCTACCGGGCCAATGTCGGCGGCGAACATGCGCCGCCGCGTGCGTTAAATCAACTAATAGTAATGATTTGTCCAGCTACCTGCGTCTGCATCCGGCCCATAGCAACGCCCGGATCGCGGGCTGGTCATGGGCAGGATAATAGTCACACGATAAAAGAGAGGACGGGCACACAGCCCATCCTCCCTTCACATCCGTTCCCTCTGAACGAACGAATTTCGAGTGTCCCCGGGTTGCACCAGGGGAATACCAGGGGAGCAGGGGCCCCTGGTATTCGCTTGTTACGGGCGCCGTGCCATCATGCGTTCCGTCCGGGGATCATGCCCGGCCACAACCATGCAGATCGCGGAGATAATCGGCGCTCCGGCCAGGCAGAGCAGACCGAGGTTGGTGCTGCCGGTCGCGTCCTTGACGATGCCGTAGACCGACGGGCCAAGCCAACCGCCGAGATTGCCGATGGCGTTGATCATGGCAATGCCGCCCGCCGCGGCCACGCCGGTGAGCATGGCGCTCGGGATCGACCAGAACACCGGTGCGATGGACTGTTGGCCCATCAATGCGATGCACAGCGCGACCATGGTGATGGCCGGGTGGTCGACACCGATGACGATGCAGGCCGCCAGACCGAACGAGCATGTCAGAAATGCGATAGCTACATGCCAGGTCCGCTCGCCCGTGTGGTCGGAGTGGTAGCCCCACGCGATCATCGCCACGAACGCGCACAGATACGGCAGCGCGCTGACGGTTCCGATCCAGTCGGTCGGCACGCCGAGGCCCTTGACGATCAGCGGCAGGAAGAACACCAGGCCGTAGCCCGACACGTTATTGCCGAAATAGGCAACCGTCAGCAGCCACATCTTCGGGTTGGAGAAGGCCTGGCCGAGCGAATACTTCCGCACCGCCTCGCGCTGCGCCATTTCGGAGTCCAGCCGGTCCTGCAGCCAGGTCCGCTGTTCCGCCGTCAGCCACATCGCGTCCTTCGGCCGGTCGGTCAGCAATACGAAGGTGATGAAGCACATGATGATCGGCGGCAGGCCCTCGATGATGTATAGCCATTGCCAGCCGTGCAGGCCGGCAATGCCGTCCATGTGCAGCAGCAGGCCGCCGATCGGCGGGCCGATGAACAGCGACACGACGCTGGCCGACTGGAAAATGCCCATCATCCGGGTGCGGTAGTAGGACGGGAACCACCAGGTCAGGTAGAGCACCACGCCGGGGTAGAAACCGGCCTCGGCCAGGCCGAGGAAGATGCGGTTCCAGTAGAAGCTCGATTCGTTCCACACGAACCCGGTCAGGGCGGCGATGATGCCCCAGGTGATCAGGATGCGGGCGA
>CAIMEK010000828.1 GCA_903839965.1 uncultured Acetobacteraceae bacterium
CTGCGTGCGCTGCGCGAGCTGACCGATGAGGGCAAGCTCATCCGTCTCGGTTATGGCGTACTACGCCCGTGCCGAACTTTCGGAGCTGACCGGTCGGCCGATGCTGGCCACCGATGGCGGGTTCCTCGGCGCAGCGCGCCAGGCGCTCGACAAGCTCGGCGTGCCCTGGGAATTGACCGAATTTCAGCGCGCCTACAACGAAGGCAGATCAACGCAAGTGCCGGTCAATGCGGCCGTGCGCGTGAAGAGCCGCTTCGCCCGCAAGCTCAGTCACCACGGCCGACAGCTCATCGTTGAGCGACCGGCAAGCCCTTCGCCAGATGTCGCGGGCACATAACGGCTCGACAGAGAATCTGACCAGTATGTTGTCCCGCGTCTAATTCCCTAATTGCGGGATTTTCTGGAAGCCCGATGCACCGCGCGGGCTATGGCCTGAGCCCGGTCCGCAGGACGCGTTATGGACCTTGCCAAGCTGTATTTTATATGATACGTTGTTGCCAGGAAGGATCGGAATGACGCTGAAGCACCTGCCGGAGATACCCGCCTATTTTTACCGGACGACAGGTGGCACGGAACCCGTTCTCGACTGGCTGCGCAGCCTTCCGCCTGAGGACCGCCGTGCGATCGGCACGGACCTGGCGACGGTGCAATTTGGCTGGCCGATCGGCATGCCGCTCTGCCGGGCTTTGGGCGGCGGGTTATGGGAAGTGCGCAGCACGCTGCCGAGCCGGCGCATTGCACGCCTGCTGTTCTTTGTCGATGACGGGCGCATCGGCGTGGTGCATGGCTTCATCAAGAAGACCCAGAAGATGCCCGACAGTGACCTGGAGATTGCGCGCAAACGGATGAAGGAGATGAAGGCATGACCAAGAAAAACCCCCATTGGGGCACCCCGCTCGACACCTTCCTGAGCGACGAAGGCATCCGCGAAGCCGCGAAGGCCGAGGCGGTGACGCGGGTAGTCGCGTGGCAGCTGATCCAGGAGATGGAAGGGCAGGGCATGACCAAGGCCACGCTTGCCGAAAAGATGCACACCAGCCGCGCCCAGGTCGATCGCATCCTCAAGGCCAAGGGCAACGTCACCATCGAAACCCTCCAGCGGGCCGCCGCCCTGGTCGGCCGCGAGCTGCGGCTTGAGCTGGTCTGAAAGAGGGCAGGGGAGCCCATGGCACGGAGAGATCTTTCGGCACTGGCGTAGCCAGGCCAGGCCCCGTCTGCGGCCAGAGTGGTCTTGCTCGCGCGAGGGATCGTTCCTTAACAGCGGCTGGTGGTGTCAAGCGAAACCGGACGCCTCTGGAAAGCAGGGAGCGATCGCCGCCGGGCACAAGGTTCCTTCCGAGGTCGGCCGCGCCGCCTCAACATGAGCATCCGTGGCTGGAGCTGCCTCAATGTCACAGCCGCGCGGGTCCGAAACCGTCCGCCACGATCGCTGCGAGGTCAGCTCCGGCTCGCGTCCCGGCGAGGACGCCTCCCCTGCGGGAGACCGGAGAGCGGAGATCAGGCCATCGTAGTCCTCCACTCGAACTCGGTGCCGTCCGACCAGATGGCGTGCATCATCACCGCCAGTTTCCGGGCAACGGCGATTTGCGCCTTTTTCAGGCCCGCGCGCCGCACGATCTTGAGGCCCCATTCCCGCAACGGCGTCGATCGCTTGATCCGCGTCAGCAGCACGTTCGCCGCTTCCACCAGGTAGCTGCGGGTGAGGTTGTCGCCGGCCTTGGTGATCCGCCCCATCCGCTCGATCTCACCCGACTGATGCACGCGGGGCGTGAGCCCGAAGTAAGCACCGACCTCGGTTGATCGCCGGAAGCGACCGGGGTCCTCGATCGTGGCGATGAAGGCGAGGGCGGTCAGGTGACCGATACCGGGTACCCCCATCAGCCGGACCGCATTCGGGTCGGTTCGGGCAAGGGCGCGCAGCTGCCGGTCGTATGAGCGGATCTGCTCAAGGATGGTGCGCAGGACCGCCAGGAGCGGCTGCGCGAATGCGGCATAGGCCGGATCCCGGTCGAGAACGGCTGCCGCCCGATGCGTGAAGGTGCGGCCGGCCGTCTTCGTCATGATCAGGCCGAACCGCTTCACTCCGCCGCGCAGCGTATTCTCCAGCGTGCGCTTGGTCTGGACGAGCAGTCGTCGGCCCTGCAACAAGCTGCGGACATAGGTCGCTGACGCGCCGCGCACCCATGCGGCCCGGTACCATCCGATCCGCATCAGCTCGGCAAGGCCACGGGCATCGTTTCGGTCGGTCTTGTTGGGTCGGGCCGAGAGGACCCGATGCGCATGACGGGTTTCCAGGCATATCACCGGCAGCTCGGCGGCGGTGAGCGCCCGGAACAGGACACCGGCGGTTGGGCCGGTCTCCAAGCCAATCCGCGCCGCGTCGGCGGCATGCTGGCGTAAGCAGCGGACGATGGCCTCCGGCTGCGAAGGCACGCGCCCCTCGAAGCGGATGCTGCCGTGATCGTCGAGAACGCAAACACTGGTCTCGCTGAGGGAAACATCAAGACCGACATAGCTGATCATGGGATGGTCCTCCGTGCAGGTCAGCGCAGCGAATACCCCTTCCCCGGTGCGTTCAACCGTTCGGCGGGGCGCCGCTGTTACCCCATGTCACCCGCAGGGCCGGGACGCGGGTCTTGTGGCCCGGGGCGAAGCCTAGCGCCCGACCCGAAGGGCGTGCCCAACACTACCTGTCTGAATACATTCGGTTTCCCTTGCATTTTGTCAGGTTTTTGCATATAGTGACTGTCAGGTTTTTGCAGAAAGGGCACCCATGCGTCGCCGGCGGACATTGCGGGAGAGAGTGGAAGCGCGGATCGCCGAGCGGCGCGACGACGCATTCCTGACGCGCGAGTTCCGCGATCTCAGCGGCGAGCGTCAGGTGCTGCGCGCGCTGCGCGAGTTGACCGATGAGGGCAAGCTGATCCGCCTCGGCTACGGCGTCTATGGCCGGGCGGAACTCTCGCCGATCACGCAACAGCCGATGCTCGCCGGCGATGGGTTCGGCGCGGTGTCGCGTCAGGTGCTCGACAAGCTCCGGGTGCGCTGGGAACCGACGCGTGCCGAGCGCGAGTACAACGAGGGTCGCAGCACCCAGGTGCCGATGACGCCGCGTGTGCGTCTGCGTAGTGGCCGCTTCAGCCGCAAGCTCCGGTACAAAACGATGGAGCTGGCGTTTGAGCGATGAACTGCCCACCAATCTGCGGCCCGTCGTCGATTTCTTCGGGCTGGTCGGGACGCCGCCGGTCGTCAAGGATTTCCACGTCGTCCGTGCCATTCGTGCCGTCGCCGCGGTCGACGCCGCGCCGTTCAAGCTCATCTTCGCCGGCGGCACCGCGCTCGCCCGCGCCCACAAGCTCATCCGGCGCATGTCGGAGGATGTGGATTTCAAGATCGTGCCGCTTGCAGCGGCTCCTGTCAGCCGCAACCGGCTGCGCCAGCAGCTCGGCAACCTGCGCGACCTGGTCACGGCGGCTCTCAAGGGCGCCGGTTTTGCCTTCGATCCAAGCCCGGACAACCCGCGTTCACGCGATCAGAACCGCTACACGATCTGGCGGTTGCCCTACGCCGGCAGCGACGGGGCAGGGGAGGGACTTCGCCCGACCATCCAGGTCGAGCTGAACTATGCGACGCTTCGGCTTTCGCCCGTCTCGAAGCCGGTCAGCTCCTTCGTCGCCGAGGCTTTCGGCCGCCCGCCGGAGGTGCCCTCGATCGCCTGTGTCAGCCTCACCGAGACCGCCGCCGAGAAGCTCGTCTCGCTTACCCGCCGCATCGCCGCGGAGCGGGCAGGGGTGAGCCGCGCGCCCGACCCGACGCTTGTCCGGCACATCTACGACCTCCATGCCCTGCGGGAGCACATCGACCTGGCGGTGATGGCCAAGCTTGCCCGCGAGATCGCGATTGCCGATGCCGCGGAGTTCGGCAACCAGCACCCGGCCTATGCCGCGGACATCGACGGCGAAACCGGCCGGAACCAACGAAACGCCCGGATTTGACAGATAGGCGGACAAATCGGGAACATCAGGCGGCCTTGCGCGTCAGCTCGGGTGCTGCCCGAAGGGGCCTCAATCCGTCACCGTTTTCCGTCATTTCTTGCTGGACGGCC
>CAIMEK010000829.1 GCA_903839965.1 uncultured Acetobacteraceae bacterium
TCTTCGCGATGAATCGTACCCCGCCGAGCCGCGTCAAAGCCTATTTTAGTGCCTATGGGGCGGAGCCCTGGCCTTCCTTCACCCATTCACGCCGGGATCGGCAGGTCGTAGCCTTTGGCGATGTTGCAGAGGTTGGTCCAGGTGTCGACCTGCAGCGGGATGCCTTCGCGTTCGCGGACGGCGCGGTGGCGGGCTTCCGGTTCGCCGGGGTAGAGGACTTCGTCGCAGCCTTCGGCGGTCGGCGAGGTCTTCACATAGTCCACGTATTCCATGGTCTTGCGCACGAAGTCCTCGCAGCCGAAGTGCAGCGGGTCGAGGTAGATCGACAGCATGCCGTTGCTGATCTGCCGGCCGTCGTGGTGCAGCGGGCCGGAGGTGTAGCCGCCGGTGAGCACGCCGGCGAGGATTTCGCACATGAAGGCGAGACCGGAACCCTTGTGCTCGCCGAACGCGCGCAGCGAGCCCTTGCCGAAGAAGGAGTTGCGCGGGCCGTTCGGCACCAGCGGGCCGTAGAGGGTTTCCGGGTCGGTCGTCAGCCTGCCTTCGGGGGTGATGAGCGCGCCTTCGGGCACCGGCTTGCCGCCGTTGGAGGCCACCATCACCTTGCCCTCGGCAACCACCGAGGTGGCCATGTCGAGCAGCAGCATGGCGCGGCCGGCCATCGGGGGCGCGCCGATGGTGACGGGATTGGTGGAGAAGCGCCGGGCGACGCCGCCGAACGGGGCCACCATGGGGTAGTTGTCGACGTTGACGAAGTGGATGGAGATCAGGCCTGCGTCGGCGGCCATTTCCGCCCAGCCGCCGATGCGGCCGATATGGGCGGAGCGGCGCAGCGCGATGACCGACAGGCCGGACTGTTTGGCCTTGGCGACGCCGATGGCGACGGCCTGCGGCCCGACATGCTGGCCGAACCCGTACTTGCCGTCGAGCACGGCGTGGGTGGCGCTTTCGCCGAGGATGGCGACGGTCTGGCCGACGAGGGTGCGGCCGGTCTGGATGTCCTCGATGTAGCGCGGGATGCGGATGACGCCGTGGCTGTCGTGGCCGGTGAGGTTGGCGGAAACGAGATGCAGCCCGATTTCCGCCGCTTCCTTGGCGTCGCATCCGGCCTTGCCGAATATGGCGGCCACGAAGCTGCGCAGCGTTGCGGCGGGGATGATGTGGGTCGGCAGGTCGGCCATGATGAAAATCCTCCATGCCGGATGTTGCCGGCGCTGCGGGTGCGGGTGAAGGTTGCGGATGGGTGCGCTGGCGGAGCGGCCGCGCAACGGCTTCGCCATCGTCGTCGGCAGGGTGGCCCGCTATGCCCGACATTTCCCGGATGGGCGTTCCATCCATCCTTCCCGGCCGGCACGTTACGTCCCGAAGGTTCGCGGGGGCAATGGCGGAATGACCAGCGGGGGGCGCCTTCGGCGGGCGGGTGCGCTATGCTGCGGCGGCACGTTGAGGAGGCCGCCATGCCGATCGACCACAACATCAAGCTCGACCTTGCCGGCAAATACGCCCTGGTGAAGCTGCATCACCTGCCCGGCGATCCGCAGACGCCGCAGGAGCTTGCCGCGGCGATTTTGGAGCACCCGGAGGCGGTGGTGTTCGGCACCGGCGACAACGAGTTCTTTCCGCTGATGCTGCGCGACTTCTATGCGACCGGCGCCTTGCTCGGCTACGGCTACGCGGTGGCCGGCGACCCCGAGGGGGACCAGCAGTTCGGCTCCGAGGTGCTGGGCCTGGCGCACCGCAGCGGGCGCTATCACCCGCGCTGCAAGCGGCCGGACTGAGGTTTCCGCGCGCGCCGGCCTGGCCGGGACGGGGGTCTATTCGGCCAACGGCGCGCCGACCGGCTGCAGCGTCACCCGGTGCGCCGCATAGGAAATCCACACCCGGTTGCCGCGCAGCCAGTCCAGCCCGAGCAGCAGGTCGGCCAGCACGGTGTGCATCGAGGCGACCGAGACCACCGGGTTGGCGTAGGTTGCCGTGCCGATGCGGAACCGCTCGAAGCGGTGCCGGTGCGCCGGCATCGCCGAGCCGTCGATGCCGACCGACTGGCCGCTCGGGTCCTGCGCCAGCGCCGCGGCGGCGACGCCGATGCGCGCGGCGGCCGCCGAACTCAGGATCGACGCATTCGCCCCGCTGTCGAGCAGGGCGCTCACCGGCTGGCCGTCCAGTTCGGCGGACAGCACGACGAGGCCGCGCCCGACGATGCGTGCGGGAAGCGAAACCGTGGGGCCCGGCCACGGCGCATGGTCGGGGCCGCAGCCCGCGGCCCGGTAAAGCCCGATGCGCCGGTTCGGCAGGTCCAGCTCGACGTCGAAATCGGTCAGCCAGTCGGCGCCGAGCAGGCCCTGCAGCGCGGCGCCCGGCGCGCCCGGCAGCGGCCCGACGGCCACGCTGCGGTTCAGCATTTCCAGCCCGCCGATGGCGAAGGACCGCAGCAGCGCATTCTGCGTCGTGATGGCGCCGCCGGCGGTACGGATGGTGGTGCGCCGGCGCCGATCGGTCTGCAGCCGCAGGGCGGCCATGGCCGAAGGGGTCACCAGCGAGGCTTCCGATCCGGTATCGAACATCAGCGTTACCGGCTTGTCGTCGATGCTGGCGGGCACGCTGATGGCGCCATGGTCGAAGCTGACGGGAATGTCGGCGGCCTTGCGGACCTCGCAGGCGCGCGGGGCATCCGGCGAGGGGACGGCGGCGCAGCCGGCGAGCAGCAGTACGGCAAGCCAGCGAAGCGGTGTCATGTCATCCTTCAGGACGGCCTACGGCATGCCGCCGGGCGCGGGTTGGCGGCGGGGCGCCAGTAGTGCAGGCCGATCGCGGCCATGGCGGTCAGCATCGCCAGCAGCAAGGCCACCACGCCCGGCCAGCCCGTGCGGGTCCACAGCAGGCCGGGCAGCAGCCCGCCCAGGGCGCCGCCGATGTAGAAGGTGGTCATGTAGAGCCCGACCGCCGTCGATTTCGCCCGCCGGGTGGTGGCGGCGATGAAGCCGAGCGACATCGACTGCACCACGAACAGGCCGGCGCTCATGCCGGCCAGGCCGGCGATCACCAGCGCCAGGTTGCTCGTCAGCGTCAGCAGCAGGCTGGCAGCCGCCACCCCGACGGCCAGCAGCAGCGTCGAGCGCCGGCCGATGCGCACCGCCAGCCGGCTGGCCAGCCCGGTGGTGACCGCGCCGACCAGGTAGACGCCGAACACGAAGCCGAGCTGGGAGGGGCCGAGCAGGAACGGCGGCGCGGCGAGGTAGAAATTGACGTAGGTGTAGCAGCCGACATTGATGAACAGCATGCCGAAGCCGATGGCGCAGGTGGCGAGCAGCCGCGCGGTGCGCAGGTGCTCGACATAGGCGTCGATGGCCGAATGCACGCCGCCGCGCAACGGCACGAAGCGGGTCTCGCGCGGCAGCACGAGGCCGACGAAGGCTGCCGCCAGCAGGCTAGTGACGGCGATCGCCACGAAGCCCATGCGCCAGCCGGCGAATTCGGACACCACGCCGACGATCATGCGGCCGGAAAACCCGCCCAGGATGGTGCCGACGGAGTAGAAGCCGGCGGCGCGGATGCTGTCCGCGCCGAGGCATTCGTCGCCGATATAGGCGATGCAGACGGTGAACATGAAGGGCAGCATCAGCCCCTGCACGAAGCGCCACAGCAGCATGGCGTCCAGCCCCGACGCGGCGGCCACCAGCAGGGTGGGCACCGCCAGCAGGCAGGCGGCGCCGACGATCAGGGTTTTGCGGCCGAGCCGGTCGGAAATGGTGCCGGCGAACGGCGCCACGCAGGCCACCGCGAGCAGCGGCGTGGTAATGGTCAGCCCGGCCTGCAGCACGCCGACGCCGAACTCGTGGGCGATTTCGGGCAGGATGGCCTGCGGCGGGTAGAGGTTGAGGAAGGTGGCGAAGCCGCCCACGGCAACCCCGATGTAGCGCCGGTCGGGCAGCCCTGTCACCGGGCCGGCCCGAGGATGGGGCGGCAGGCCGGGGGCGGCGGGGGCGGGCGGCGCGGCGGCCCGGCCGGTTTGGGCGGGGCGTCGAGCTGGGCGAACCACCACGCCAGCGTGGCGTCGCAGCCGTCCCCGGCCGGCGGCGGCGGCGCCTGCTCGCAGGCCGGCTGGTCGGCCGGGCAGCGGAAGCGGATGTGCATGTGGCTGGCATGGCCCCACCAGGGCCGGATCAGCCGCAGCCACGCCCGGTCGCCGCTGACCTCGCCGCAGAGTTGCCGCTTGATCGCCGGATTGACGAAGATGCGGTCGATGCCGGGCAGCCCGGCCGCCAGCCGCAGCAGGACGATGTGGCCGGGCCGCCAGCGCGCCGCGTCCACCCCATGCCCGTCCGGGCGAACCAGGCTCGGCGGCTCGATCGCCTCGCGGTCGGCGGGCGGCAGCAGCGGGTGCGGCGGGGCGAGGTCGAGCCAGACATCGGCATCGATGCCCATCTGGTGGCTGAAATGCCCGCCGGCCAGCGGGCCGCCGCGGGGGCCGGAAATGTCGCCCATGTAGAGGTCGGGCAGCCCGGCCGCCTGCACCTGGGCGGCGAGCCGCTGCAGGGCGGCGATGGTGGCGGGAGAACCCCAGAACGAACTGCGCGACAGCCGGATGGTCTGCAGCCCCGGCGCGCTGTCGGGCAGGCGCTCGGCGCCGGCGATGCAGCCCGCGCCCTGGTTGCCGATGATGCGCAGCGGGCCCGGCGCCGGCGTTTCCGGCAGGGGGGCCGCGGCGATCAGCAGGAGCAGGAACAGCCAGCGCATGGGTCAATCGTCCGTGGACGTTACCGCCGGGGTGCGCAGGTAGGCGATGCGTTTCATTTCCTGCCGCCCGCGCGCCACCGAGTCGAGGATGAGCCCGCAGGCGGACGACAGGAAGCCGATCAGCA
>CAIMEK010000830.1 GCA_903839965.1 uncultured Acetobacteraceae bacterium
GATCTTCGCAACCGTCTCCACCACCAGCATCCCAATCCAGGCCCCCCATCCCGGGAGCCATCGTGAACCCAATCACCAGAGGGGTCCCTTTTGGACGCCGATCACCCCTCCAAGGGGGTCCTTTTTCCACGCCTAATCACAAACGACCTCTACGATCCGGCGCGCAAGCCCGGCCCGATCACGGAGGCGGCGTGTTGGGCGCACGGGCGGCGCAAGCTGTTCGTGCTCGCCGACATCGCGAAGGCTCCGCTCGCGATCGAGGCGGTGCGGCGCATCGACGCGATCTTCGCCATTGAGCGCGACCTCAATGGCCTGCCCGCGGCGGAGCGCGTGGCCGCGCGACGGGTTCGTGTGGCGCCGCTCGTCGCCTCGCTCGAAGGCTGGATGCGCGCGGAGCGCGGCAGGCTGTCGCGCCACGCCGACGTGGCGAAGGCGATGGATTACATGCTCAAGCGCTGGACGGCCTTCACCCGCTTCCTGGAAGACGGCCGCATCTGCCTGACCAATAACGCCGCCGAGCGCGAACTGCGCGCAGTGGCGCTCGGGCGCCGTGCCTGGCTGTTCGCCGGGTCCGACCGCGGCGGCGAGCGGGCGGCTTCGATGTACTCGCTGATCGCGACCGCGAAGCTGAACGGCATCGACCCGCACGCTTGGCTGGCTGACGTGCTGGCGCGCATCGCCGACCACCCGGCCTCGCGTCTGCATGAGTTGCTGCCCTGGCACTGGTCCAGCCGGAGCCAGGATCGTAGCCTGGCGGCATGACCGCCGCCACAATCGCGCACCTGCGCATCAAGCTCGACGATGTTGAACCCGCCGTCCTGCGCCGCGTGCAGGTGCCGGTGACGATCCGCCTCGACCGCCTGCACCTCGTGCTGCAGGCGGCGTTGGGCTGGACCAACAGCCACCTCTACGAGATCCGCGCCCGCGACGTCGGCTGGGGCATGCCCGATCCTGACTTCGGCGACGGACCGCTCGACGCCAGCAAGTCCCGGCTGATCGACGTGCTGGAGGATGTCGGCGCCCGGTCGCTGAAATGTAACCGCTGCGGCCGTGACACCTACGAATTTCGCGCGCGTGCAGGGATGATGGCGGCCGTTCCTGGTTGAGGAAAGGCACGGCGATGGATGGCACTGTGCGAGATGGTGGCTGGCGGGGCGATGGACGTGATGGTGCGGGTCGCCGCCGGCGCTGGCCTGCGGCTGGCAAAGCGGCGATCGTAGCGGAGAGCTTTGCTGCCGGGGCGAAGGTGGTGGACGTTGCGGCGCGGCACGGCGTGAATGCGAATATGTTATCGACATGGCGCCGGCAGGCGGTCACGTCGGGCAAGGCGGGTGCGGCGATGTCCGCACAGAGAGTGAGACGTGTTGCGGCGGTGCCGTCGTTCGTGCCGGTGACGGTGTGCGCGGAGCTGGGAGCGAAGAACGGTACATCGCCTGACGCCCGGCCCGTTTCCGGCACGATCGAGATCGTAGTGGCTGGTGCAAGCATTCGGGTGGCGAAGGGTGTAGATGCGGCGACGCTGTCGCGCGTGCTGGCGGTGGTGCGGGGTGGGCGTTGATTGCAGCGCGGGCGGGGCTGCGCGTGTGGGTGGCGACACGGCCGATCGACTTCCGCCGCGGGGTGCACGGTCTGGTCGCGCTGGTCGCACAAACCTTGTCCGCCGATCCCTACGGCGGCGATATTTTCGTGTTCCGCTCGAAGCGCAATGACAGGATCAAGTTGCTGGCGTGGGACGGCAGCGGCATCGTGCTGGCGACAAAGTGGCTGGAGCAGGGACACTTCGTCTGGCCGCCGATTGCCGACGGCGCGATGTGTCTCACCGCGACGCAGCTGGCCTTGTTGCTGGACGGTTTAGCATGGTCACAAGCGGTTGCGCCAATCGTGAAAAGACCAGTATTGGCGGGTTGATTTGGCAAATTCTTTCTGGCGGCGCGGCGTCTGTGCCGATACGATTCGCGTATGCCGTTGCGCCGCGAGGACCTGCCCGCCGATCCCGACCAGCTCGCTGAGCTGGCGCTACAGCTTGCCGCCGATAACGAGCGGCTGCGCGCCACGCTGCATTCCATCAATACCCTGCAATTTGGCAGCAAATCCGAACGGCTGGTGACATTGCTCGATGAGCAGATGACGCTCGGGCTGGGCGATCTGGTCACCGACGTGAACCCGCCGCCGCCGGCGGCCAACGACGACAACGCGGCAAAGCCAAAGGCGCCGCTACGGCCTTCCCACAAGCCGGCGCGACGCAACACCGGCGCCCTGCCCACGCATCTGCCGCGGTGCGAACAGGTGATCGAGCCGGCCAGCACCATCTGCCCCTGCTGCACCGCGCAGATGCACCGCATCGGCGTCTGCGTGCACGAAGCGCTCGACGTGGTGCCGGCGATCCTGCGCGTGCTGCGCACGGTGCGGCCGAAATACGGCTGCCGCGCCTGCGAGAGCGCGGTGGTACAGGCCCCCGCACCGTCGCGGCTGATCACCGCGGGCATGGCATCCACCGCGCTGGTGTCCTGGGTGGTGGTCTCGAGGTTCGCCTGGCACATGCCGCTCAACCGGCAGACGCAGATGCTGGCCGGCTACGGCGTCACGCTCGACCGCTCGACGCTGGTGCACTGGGTCGACCGCGCCGCCTGGTGGCTCACCGGGCTGTATGACCTGCAACTGCGCTTCATCCATGGCTTTGCGCACATCTTCTGCGACGAAACTCCGTTGCCGGTGATCGAAAAGGGACGCCGGCGCACCCGCAAATGCCAACTCTGGGCGCACGCGGTGGACGACCGACCATGGCAGGGGCCGGCGCCGCCGGCGGTGGCCTACGTGTTCGCCACCGGCCGCGGCACCGACGCGATCGCCACGCAGCTCGGCGACGGCTTTGCCGGCGTGCTGCAGGTCGACGGGTATGCCGCCTATAAGGCGCTGGTCAAGCGCAGCAAGCCTGGTCGCATCCGGCTGGCATTTTGTCTGGCGCACGCGCGCCGCAAGTTCGTCGCCGTGCACAAGACCACGCAGTCGCCGGCGGCCTTGGACGTGCTGCAGCAGATCGCCGCGATCTATGCCATCGAGGAGCGCATCCGCGGCGGCACCGCCGCGCAACGACAGGCGGTGCGCGAGGCCGAGAGCCGGAAGCTGGTGGACGCGCTGAAGCGGCGGCTGACCGGTCTGCTCGAGGACCTGTCGGTGAAATCCACGCTGGCCAAAGCGATCCGCTACACGCTCGGGCACTGGGATGGACTAACGCTGTTCATCGCCGACGGACGCGTGGAAGTCGACTCCAACACCGTGGAGCGGACGATGCGCCCGATTGCCCTGGGCAGACGCAATTCGCTCTTTGCGGGTTCGGAACGTGGCGCACGCAACTGGGCCATCCTGGCCTCGCTGCTCAACACGTGCCGGCTGAACGGCGTCGATCCTCTGAACTGGCTGACCGACGTGCTGGAACGCATCGTCTCGGGCCGCACCAAAAGCCATCAGTTGCATGCGTTGTTGCCCTGGAACTGGCAGGCCGCCCGCACAGCGGAGCCGCTGCAGGCCGCGGCATGACCCGCCGGTCGGCCAAACCAGCGGCGGCCCCGGCCACATCAGGCGTGGTCCGCTCGCCGATGCCGCAGGACGAACTCGACCGCTGGCTGCGCGTGCCGCGTCCGTTGCGGCCCATCGCCGACAGCCTCGCCATGCTCGACGGCTACGTCACCGCCATCGTCGCCGGCCCAGTCACTTATGAGCCGCTCGGCTGGCTCTGCCCGCTGCTCGGCGTGACCAAGGAGGCGTATCTCGACGGCGACACCCCGGAGTTCGCCGCGATCGCGGCGGTCGCCGAACATCACAACGCCCTCGCCGCCACGCTGAGCGAGAAGCCGAACCAGTTCACGCCGCGGTTCGGCCGCAGCGAAACCGGCGCCGTCGATGTCGGTCCCTGGTGCCGCGGCTTCTATGCCGCCATCCAACTCAACCCTAAATACTGGCGGAAGCTGCTGCCGGCCCGCCGACAGGCCCACCTGTGGCTGATCCCCATCCTGGCGCATTGCACCGGCGCCGACGCTGGCCCGGTCCCGGGCGCCCCGCCACCGGGGCCGCTCACCGAACTGGCGCGCTTCGATGCCCATCGCAACATCCCACCCGCCATCGTGGCCATGCGCGAGTTCTGGGCCCCCAGCCGCTACAACCCCCATCCCTGATCCCCCGCAGCGAGTGACCGCGACGCAGCCGCGTCCGCCAGTCTCGCCGCGCGCGCGACTTTGCCAGGTGCTGCGGCCGCAACGGTTACGCTGAAATACCTCTACGACTTCGGCGACGGCTGGGAACACTCGGTCCGCATCGAGCGCGTTACCGACGCGGTGCCGGGGATGACCTATCCGTGCCTGGTCGAGGCAACCGGGCGCTGCCCGCCAGAGGATGTCGGCGGCCCCTGGGGCTACCGCGAGTTCCTCGACGCCATCGCCAATCCAGACCACGAGGAGCACGCCGAGAGGCTCGAATGGATCGGTGGCTCCTTCGACCCCGCTGCCGTCAACATCCCGGGTCTCACCAAGGCCGTCGAAGCCCTGGCGAAAAAATGGGCGCGAAAGACCTCAGCCCCTCGGTCGCGGACGAACTGATCCCGCGGTCCTAGCCGGATGCTTACGCAACTCCCTTCGTTGCTCCGATTACACGTGACCGCACGGAAAGTGACGCAGAGCCCCCATTCCATGCCGGTTGACACTCATGGAAGCCACATGAGACAAGCGGCCGCATTGCACCATGGCTGTTCAACGCTCCATCACTCCGACGAGGTTGAGGAGCGGGGCGAGGCCGCCGAGCGCCGCGCGGTAGCGGTCCTGTGGAAGTGTGCTTGAGCGGTTGGCCTTGAGGAGGTTGAAGGCGAAGCTGCGGATTCGGGCGAAGATGCCGGGGTTGGATCGGATGCGCGAGCGATCCTCACCCATGGAGACGTCGCGGCTGTAGTGGGATGTGGTTTCGACGCGCCAGTGAGCGCGGATGGCATCGGCGGCGACGGTGGCGACAAGCGGTTGGTTGGCGAGATAGTAGGCCGTCTCGGCCGAGTGATGAAAGCCGCCGCTGGCGTCGCAGGTGAAGACGTCGCGCTCGACCCGGATGATGGCCCTGACGTGAGCGTCCCAGTCGGTGTCGACAAGTCTGTCACCGGGATCGAAGGCCGTGACGATGCGACGTTCGATGCGATTGCGCCCTTTGCCTTGGTTGCTGGAGGCATCGAGCGGCGTGGTTGTCGCGCA
>CAIMEK010000831.1 GCA_903839965.1 uncultured Acetobacteraceae bacterium
CGTGCCTTGAAGCGCTCCTCCCCCGAGTGGCAGATATTTCAATGAGAGATCGGGTATCTCATCGGCGGTGAGGCCATAGAGCCCCGAGACCGTCGCGTTGGAAATGGCCAGTGGTGATCGCGAGGAGCCGGAGAGGTTATTGATCCTAGATGACAGAGCGATGGCGTTCCATATAGCGGTGAGTTGCGTTTGGAGATCGGGGGAGGTGGAGATCGTCGAGCTTGCCGTGCGGACAGGTTGAGTCTGGACTGAAAGAAGAAGGCGGAGTGTGGAGCTGGGCTCGTCGACTTTGGCAGACAACGCGCTGACTGCGCCGGAGTCACTCCCCACGACAGCGGGCAAGGACTCAGACGTCAATATCGTTCTGCCAGCAACAGTACAAGCTGTATCGAAAGCATCTGTTCCCGCAGTGACATGCGATGTGACCAACGTCGTGGGATGGGTAGATGGGAGTAATGCGCTTGCAGCGGCTTGTGGCTGTCCGACACCAAGCGTCGACATGACGCCCGGATAAGCACCGGTGATAACGTGGCTTGTGGCTAGAAAGATTGCCAGGATAATTGCTAGAAGTTCGCTTAACACATGGTTGATTATAACATCGTATACGAGAGGGCAATGCCGGAATGGGGATACCGGGCAATAAGTGTCAGGTAGGTCGGAACTGTCGGAAATTTCGTGTGTGAGAGGACTTGATGAGAAGGAAGGAGAGCCCGTATGCCCCAACGCAAGGAACGGTGGACCCTCGATGCTGTGCTGGATCAGCTACTTGCTGGCGCCGATCCGAAGATAGCGTTTGACCCCAACGGTCTGCTTGACGAGATGAAGAAGGCGCTGAGCGTGGAGATAGGCCGTTAGCGCAGCCCTGAGGCCCTTCTTCCGCTGAAAGCCTGAATGTGCTCGGAGGCCCTGTATCGGGGTCTTCGGGCTGACATTATGGATGACATTAACGCCAACGCGAACGGCGGCTTTCGACGGATCGAGGTGCTGACTGGTCCGGCGTGGCGGCGCCGATGGTCGGACATCGATAAGGGGCGGATTGTTGCCGAGACGCTAGCGCCAGGTGCATCGGTCAGTGAGGTGGCGCGTCGTTGGCAGGTGTGTTCACAGCAGGTGTTCACTTGGCGGCGGGAGGCCCGGGTTGGTCAGCTGGCGCTGCCGTCGGATACGGCGGCATCGGCAGCGGGGCCGGATTTCGTTCCGATCGTGGCGGATGTGCGGTCGGTGGCCGCGGACGAGGAAGCCTGCGGATCGATGGCGGAGCGAAGGATCGGGTCCGCAGCGGCACCGAGCATTGAGATTCGCCTGGCCGGAGCGGTCGTGCGTGTGACGGTCGGCACCGATGCAGCTCTGCTCAGCGACGTGCTGCGGGCAGTGCGGGCGTCGGCGAACTGATCTCGGTCCCGGCCGGCGTGCGTGTGCTGCTGGCGACACGGCCGGTGGACTTCCGCAATTATGTGGAGCGTACGATTATGTGGAGTCCGCGGCCGCGGTCTTGCCGTCGCCACGGCCTCCGGACCAAGTTCACTCCACATAATTCTCGGATCGGCTGAGTGTTGATTCTGTGCGGGGATCATGGCTTGCACGGGAGTCGGCCGATGGGCCAGCCGATCGAGATCACCCAGACGGAGTTGTCGGTGTCGGCGTTGCGCGCCGTGGCGGGGAAGACCGACGACAGTGCGGTGATGCGCCGACTTCTGGCGGTTGCGCTGGTACTGGACGACCACTCGCGGACAGCGGCGGCATTGCTGAACGGGACGACCCGTCAGACACTGCGCGACTCGGTTCATCGCTATAACGCCGAAGGCGTGGCCGGACTTCGGTCCCGAACGGGTCCAGGACGCCCGCCGTTTCTGACCAGCGAACGGATGGAAGATCTGCGGGAGATTGTGCTGAAGGGGCCGGACCCTAAGCGGCACACAGTAATACGCTGGCGGTGCGTTGATTTGTGCGCGGAGCTAGTGGATAGAATCCGACACTTGGAACCCATCCGATGCGTAACCGGGGCAGAACCCCGGGCGGGGATGCGGCCAGGTCAGGCTGGCTGGCCGCGGCAGCGGACGAGGTCTGCGAGGTCGGGGACGTGCGGGCTGGCTGGAACTGCGAGCCTTGCGCCGAGGTAGTCCCAGAAGGCGATGCCGAGCTTGCGGCAGGTCTTGCCGAGGCCGAGGAAAGCGTCGCGGCAGTTGCGGCCGGTTTCGCTTTGGGTGCCGCCGCTGACGTGCCGCTTGGTCACTTGGCAGCGGATATCGTTTTCCGAGCCGTTGGTGTGCAAGGGGATCTCGGGACGGTCGAGCACCATGAGCAGTTCGGGCTTGTTGGCGTGCAGGCGTTGCAGCAGGCGGTCGAGCGTGACGAAGTCGGTGCGTCGGCAGAAGATCCGGTCGAAGCGGGCGCGCAGTTCGCTGCGCCGCCTCGGCGTCGGCGCGGCCCGATAGGCCTTCAGATCGGCGTAGTACCACCAGATCAGCCCACGCAGGTGCTGCTGCGCTGCGCGGTGCTGGTCGGTGAATGTCTCCAGCTTGTGCACCAGCCGCTCGGCATGCACCCAGCACAGCGCATGATTGCCGACGTCGAACTGCCCGGCATCGTCGCTGACCACCACGCTGTTGCGCAGGAAGCCGTGCGCCTGGATGCTGCCCCACAGTGCGCCCTCGGTAGCGATGCACACCGGATCGGGCGTGACCTGCAGCGCGGCGATGCCGAGGTGGTCAAGGTGGCGCTGCCAGGCGGCCTGGTCGGCAAACCGCCGCTGCGGGTGCGCGGCCAGTTGGCAGATGACCGGCCCGGCGAGGGCGCGATCGCGCATGAAGGCAAGTGCCGCCTCGTTGACGACGTAATCCGTGTGCCCGGCGCGCAGCAGATCGAGGAAGTTCAGCCGGCTCTTGCTGCGGGTCGTGCCGAACCAGGCGAAGTCGTCGTTGCCGATCTGCGTGCAGACGCCATTCTTGCCGGCGTGCCGGGCGCCGGTGTCGTCCACGCTGATCCACGCCGCCGTCTGCAGGCCGGCCCGCAGCACCTCACGGCTCTCGGTCACGAAGTCGTCCTGGCCATCGATCAGCAGGCGCATGACCTCGCGCTTCGAGATGCTGACGCCGATCGCCTGCAGCAGCGTGACCAGCCGCTCGATCGTAACCTGGCCCTGGTGGTGCTGCATGAGCACGAAGCGGCGCAGCTCCGGACCGAAATGGCCGCGCACGCCGCCGGGCAGCGGCGCCACCAGGGTCTCGCCCGCCGGCGTCAGCCAGCGCTGCCGGCGGTAGCGCACCACCCGCGCGCTGAGCAGCAGGTCCTGCACCAGGTAGCGTTCGTAGCCTTTGAACCGCGAGCCCGGCGGCGCCGTCAACCGAAGCACCTTGATCTCCGGTGCCACACGCGGTGTCACTTTGCCGCGGCCACGCCGCTTGGCGCGCTTGCCGCCGGGCTTGCCGTTGGTGCCCTTGTCCATGCCGCTCGGCTTGATCGACGGACGGCCCTTCAGCCCCTTGAGCCGCGCTATCTCGTCGCGCTGGACCGCAACGATCTGCTTCAGTTCCGCCATCTCGCCGAGCAAACGGACTACCAGAGCCTCCAACTCGGCACGCGACAGACCAGACAGCTCGGCAGGCAGCGACATGCCCCGAGCGAATCGTACCCGCCCGCGTCGCAGGAAGCCCTAAAATCACCCGCCGCCCAGGGTTTTGCCCCGGTTAC
>CAIMEK010000832.1 GCA_903839965.1 uncultured Acetobacteraceae bacterium
CCAGCACCTGCCCCTGCTTGAGGAGGTCGTTGACGTCCACGTTCACCTTCAGCACCGTGCCCGACAGCTCGCTGCCGATGTTGATCGACCGCGTCGGCTGGATCGTGCCGTTGGCGGTGACGCTCAGGGTCAGGTCCCCCTTCGCGACAACCTGGGTGAGGTAGCGCGGCGCGGCATTCGCGGTGCGGCGGACCTGCCAGTACCAGGCGCCGGCGGCCAGCGCGATGACCAGGGCCGCGGCGGCCCATAGCACCGGGCGCCGGTACCAGGGGCGCGCGGCGGGTTCGTCGAGCAGGGTCGCCAGGTCCGGAGGCCCGCCGGCCGCGGGGGCGCCGGCAGACGCCTTGGGGTCGGGCGGCGGTTGGACCGGCCCGACCGGATCCTGGGAGGCCGGCGGGAGCACGGCGGGGGTGGTGGCGGGAGTGGTGGCGGGAGCGCCGGGAGGGGACGGGGTGGCGTTCATGACGGGGTGGTCCGAGCGGCCTCGGTCTGGGAGGGGGGACCACCGGCTGGCCCGCGCCAGCCGAGGCCCAGGGCCGCCGCCAGGCGCACCTGGTCGGCGACCACGTCGGCCCGGGCGGCGGCGACACCGTCCTGGGTGGCCAGGTTGGTGCGCTGGGTCTCCAGCACGGTCTGGTAGTCCACCAGGCCGCTGGCATAACGCTTCCGGGCCAGCTGCGCCGCCTGGGTGGCGGCCACGGCCGCGGCCTGCAGCCGAAGCAGCTGCTCGCGGTTGCCCCGCAGCGCGGCGCGGGCGTCCTCCACGTCCTTGAGCGCGGCCAGGACCACCGCCTCCCAGGCGACACGGGCCTGGTCCAGGGCGGCCCGCTGCACCCGCACCTCGGCCGCGGCGGCGCCGCCGTCGAAGATCGGCACCGCCACCTGGCCGGCCAGCGCGCGCACCACGGCGGCGGCGCTGCCCAGCGCCCCCAGCGTCAGAGCGCTCAGGCCGAGCGAGCCGCTCAGGCTCAGCGTCGGCCACCGGGCGGCCTCGGCCCGGGCCAGGCTGGCCATGCCCGCGCTCACCTGCATCTCGGCCGCCCGTACGTCCGGCCGGTGCCGCACCGTGTCGGTTGGGACGCCGGTGACGGGGTCGGCCGGGGAGGCCGGCAGGGCGCCGAGGGGCGTCAACGAGGCCAGCAACGTCGCCGGCGGCCGGCCGGTCAGCACCGCCAGCGCGAAGGCCGACTGCTCGATCAGGGTCTGCCAGGCCGGAAGCAGCGCCGCGGCCTGCTCGGCCGCGGCGGCGGCCTGATAGCCCTCGAGGTCGCTGAGCAAGCCCGCCTGCACGCGCCAGCGGGTGATCTGCAGGGTGTTCTGCTGGCTGGCCAGGTTGTCGACGGCGAACACGCGCCGCGCCTGCGCGCTGCGCAGGCCGACGTAGGCCAGAGTCAGCTCGGTCGCGATGTCGGCCTGAACGCTGTCCAGGCTCTCGGCGGCGGCGCGGGCGCTCGCTTCGGCGGCGGCCACGGCGCTGCGCTGGACGCCGAAGACGTCCAGGGTCCAGGAGGCGTCGAGGCCGGCGGAGTACGTGTTGATGCCGGCGCTGCGGCCGATGCGG
>CAIMEK010000833.1 GCA_903839965.1 uncultured Acetobacteraceae bacterium
CGAGCAGGTCGATGTCGGCGGCGATGACGGCCTCCTGGCCGTAGACCGGGCCGGCGAGGATGTCGCCGAGCGGGCCCACGATGACGCTGCCGCCGCGGATCAGTTCGGTCGCGGGGTCGTTGCCCTGGATGCAGTCGTAGGCTGCCGGCGCATCCGCCCGCATCATGTACTGGCAGGCGCTGAGCACGAAGGTGCGGCCTTCGTAGGCGATGTGGCGCATGGAGGCCTGCCAGATCTCGCGCTCGTCCACGGTCGGCGCGCACCAGACGTTGACGCCCCTGGCATACAGCGCCTGGCGCAGGTTGGGCATGTAGTTTTCCCAGCAGAACGCCGCGGCGAGCCGGCCGACCGGGGTGTCGAGCACCGGCAGCGTCGACCCGTCGCCCTGGCCCCAGACCAGCCGCTCGCTGGCGGTCGGCATCAGCTTGCGGTGCTTGCCGAGGAGCGCGCCGTCCGCGCCGAAGAACAGCGCCGTGCAGTAGAGCGTCGCGCCGTCGCGTTCGATGACGCCGGTGACGAGGTGGGCCTTCATCGCGGCGGCGAAGCCGCCGATGCGGGCGCATTCGGGGCCGGGCACCGCGATGGCGGCCTGCCAGTAGCGCAGGAAATGGTCGCGGCCGGCGGCGCTGCGCATGCCGATGCGCGCCCCGAAATCGAGCCCCTTGGGGTAGCCGCCGATATAGGCATCGGGAAAGACCGCGAACTGCACGCCTTCGCGCGCGGCCGCCTCGCAATGGGCCTGCATGCGCTCGAGGGTCCGAGTTGTATCGAACAGGCTCGTGCCGGCCTGCACGACGGCGACGCGATGCTTGCTCACCAGGCTGTCTCCGGTTGCCGCGGGGGAGCTCATATTGACGGATATTCCGCGGTTGAACAGTCCGCCGGCCCAACGGACCGCACCGCGGACGAACGCGCGCAGCGACAGGCAAATCCGCATTTGCGCCCAAAGACGGGACGCCATACTGAACGGCGCTGATGGTGGCGCCCTGGTGGCGCTCCATCGGGGAAGAACGATGCGCCGTTCGCAACAGGAATTCGCCGCCAGCCACTACGCGCCCCGCGCGCGGGACTATGTGACCAGCACCGTGCACAGCACCGGCGACGACCTCGAGCAGATCGCAGCCGAACTGCGCGGACGTAGCACGGCGCGGGTGCTCGACCTGGGATGCGGCGGCGGTCATGTCAGCTATCGCGCGGCGCCGCATGTCGCCGAAGTGGTGGCCTGCGACGTCACCGCGAGCATGTTGGAAGCGGTCGCCGCCACCGCGGCCGAGCGCGGGCTGGCCAACATTTCGGTGCAGGCGGGCGCGGCGGAGAAGCTGCCGTTCCCCGCTGCCGATTTCGATGTGGTACTGTGCCGGCTCACCACCCATCACTGGCACAACATGGAGGCCGGGCTGCGCGAAGCGCGGCGGGTGCTGAAGGGCGCCGGGCGGGCGATCTTCATCGACTCGGTGGCGCCCGCGGAAGCGCTGCTGGACAGCCACCTGCAGGCGATCGAGCTGCTGCGCGACGCTTCGCATGTGCGCAACTACAGCGTTGCGGAATGGGTTGCCGCGCTCGCGCGCTCCGGGTTTGCCGTGGAGGGCGTGACGGTACGGGTTGTGCGCATGGAGTTCGCGACGTGGACGGCGCGCACGCGCACGCCGACGGAGCATGCGGCGGCGATTCGCTCGCTGCAGAACGGGGCGGCGGCGGCGGTGCGGGAGCATTTCGCCGTGGCGGAGGATGGCAGTTTCGATCTCACGGTAGCGACGTTCGTGGTGCGCGCCGGGACGTAGCGCGGCGCGGCCCCCCTCCCCCCCCGAGGGGGTGAAGGGGGCTGGCGGACACGGAATGGGGCGGGTAGCGTGAAGGGGGAATGGAAAGGTTGCTGCGCATGCCGACCCATGCAACTGCCCGGCTCAAGCACATCCAACGCACCTCGCTGACCCTGCTGGTGGTGAGCGGGATGCTGAACTACATGGACCGCGCCGCGCTCTCCATCGCCAACCCGCTGATCCGCCAGGACCTTGGCCTGTCGGTGGCAGAAATGGGGCTGCTGCTGTCCTCGTTCCTGTGGGCCTATTCGTTCACCCAACTGCCGATCGGCGGCCTGGTGGACCGGTTCAGGCCACGCAAGATGCTGGCCTGCGGGCTGGTGCTGTGGTCGATCGCGCAGGCCCTGGGCGGCTTCATCGTGGGCTTCTGGAGCTTCGTCGGCACCCGCGTGCTGCTGGGGATCGGCGAGTCGCCGCAGTTTTCGTCCTGCGTGCGGGTGGTGCGCGACTGGTACAACGTGCGCGACCGCGGGCTGCCGACCGGCCTGTTCGCCGGCTCCTCCGCCATGGGCACCGCGATCTCCGCGCCGCTGCTGACCTTCATGATGCTGAGCTTCGGCTGGCGCTGGATGTTCGTCGTGCTGGGCGTCCTCGGGGTGGGCCTCGGCGTCGTGTGGTGGACCGTCTACCGCAACGTCGACGACGTGCCGCTGACCGCGGAAGAGCAAACCCACCTGCACGAAGGCGAGGCCAACGAGCCGTACCAGGCGGTGACCATTCCGGAATGGCTGCGCGTGCTGCGCACCGGGCCGACCTGGGGCCTGCTGCTGGGCTTCTTCGGCACCACCTACATCTCCTGGATGTTCACGGCGTGGCTGCCCGGCTACCTGGAAATGGACCGGCACATGAGCATCCCCAAGACGGGGATGTACGCCGCCATTCCGTTCGCCGCCCAGGTGCTCGGCTCGCTGTCGGGCGGGATGTTCGCGCAATTTCTGACCCGGCGCGGCGTCAATCCGATGACCGCCGCCAAGATCCCGGTGGTCGGCGGCGTCGCCGGCATGGCGCTGTTCACCATCCTGACCGCGGAAGTGGCGAACGACCAGCTGGCGATCGCCTGTCTGTCGCTGGCACTGTACCTCGGCGGCACCTCGATCGCCTGCGCCTGGACGCTGATCTGCGTGGTGGCGCCGCGCAACTACGTGGGCTCGCTGGCGGGCATGAAGAATTTCGGCGGGTATTTCGGCGGCGCGCTGGCGCCCACGGTGACCGGCTTCATCGTGCAGGGCACGCACTCGTTCCGCCTGGCCCTGCTGACCGGCGCGGCGGTCGGCTTTGCCGCTTCCCTGATCTATCTGTTCGGCGTGCGCCGCAAGATAACGGTGGCCGAGATTACCCGGCCGGACGAGCGGCCCGCCGTCGCGGCCCCGGGTTAGCCCTCCCCCAGCGCCGCGCGCGCCACCGCGGCCAGGGCGGTGGCGGCGGCGGGCAGGATGGCGTCGTTGAAGTCGTACCGCGGGTTGTGCAGGTCCGCACCGGCGCCGTTGCCGATCCACAGGAAGGCGCCCGGACGCTCGTGCAGGAACCAGCTGAAATCCTCGCTGGTCATCGCCGGCGGCAGGTCGCGCCGCAGCGCCAGTCCCGCGCCCGCCACCGCCGCGGCGGCGAGGTGCGCCTCGGCGCGATGGTTGACGGTGGCGGACAAGCCCGGCGGCAGGTCCAGCGTCGCCTGCATGCCGAAAGCCGCGGCGATGCCGTCCACGATGCGGGCGATCGCGGCGTCCATCTGCGCCCGCACCGCGGGGGTGAAGCTGCGCACGCTGCCGCGCAGGCACACTTCGGCGGGGATCTGGTTGGACGCCACGCCCCCCTCCAGCATGCAGATCGACACCACGCCGGACTCCAGCGGGTCGAGCGTGCGCGACACCACCGATTGCAGCGCCACCAGCAGATGGCCGGCCGCCAGCATCGGGTCGCGCGTCAGGTGCGGCAGGGCGGCGTGGCCGGCGTGGCCGCGCAGAGTGATGGTGAGCCGCGTGCCGCCCGACATCACCGGCCCGTCATGCACCGCGACCGTGCCGGCCGCCAGCCCGGGCCAGTTGTGGTAGGCGAAGATGCGTTCCATCGGGAAGCGCAGCAGCAGTCCGGCGGCCAGCATGGACCTGGCGCCGCCCTCCCCTTCTTCGGCGGGTTGGAAAACCAGGTGCACGGTGCCGGTCCAGGTGGGATTGCGCGCCAGCAGCGCCGCCGCGCCGAGCAGGCTCGCGGTGTGGCCGTCATGGCCGCAGGCGTGCATCACCCCCGGCGTGGTGGAGGCGTAGGGTAGCCCGGTGATCTCGGTGATCGGCAGTGCGTCCATGTCGGCGCGCAGGCCGACGCTGCGGTTCGAGCCGCCGCGCGCCAGCGTGGCCACCACGCCGTGCCCGCCGACGCCGGCGACGAAGGGCACGCCGAGTTCGGCCAGGCGGGCGCAGACGAAGGCGGCGGTGGACGCCTCCCGCAGCGACAGTTCGGGATGGGCGTGCAGGTGCCGGCGCCAAACGACGAGAGTTTCCGCAAGGGTCTGATCCATGTCGGGCAACTTCCCACCGGGCCGGCCTGAACGCCAGGGGCCGAAACACCAGGGGCCGGTGGACCTGGGTGTCGGCGGCGCGGATCGGGCCTTGCCTGTCACGATTGGGGGTCAGCCATGTCCGCACCGCACCGCTGCGGAGATCGCGGCCTGGCGTCCCGCACGGCGACGACATCGTCGACCCCCCGGATCAACCCGCCTATGCGCCTTGCCCGGGGGGTCGAGCGTGCCGTCCACGCCAAGGAGCTGGCGCCGGGTGCAGACGGGCTGGCCGATCCGCGCCGCAAGTTGCTCGATACGCACGAAAAACAACCGCCGGAGCGGCGCGACGCCGCCGATCCGGTGGGTTGAAAAGCTCCTGTCGGCGCATGCACGCCTGGCCGCGGACCGGCGCCAGATCCTGCGCGCCGCGCTGGCCGGCGAGCCGCTGCCACATTGCATCGGATTCTTCGCCGCAATCTTGCCACGCGCGACGGGCAATGGGGGATGTACGACGCGCACTCGAGGAACCCTGGTGCACTTCCCCATCCGCCGCAGCTGTACCCGCCTGTCCCGGGCATCGCCCATCGACGGCCGTGAGATGGCGTGGGCGATGCGCCGGGCGAACCTTCCGCTGCCGAACTCATCGGCGTGGGCGCGTAACGGTTCGGCAACCCTGGTCATGCTAGCGCGTACCCTGACGTATCAGGGTTGCTCGGACCTGCCTGGGGGCACCGGCCCAAATCTGACTCGCGGCTGGAGCGCCGGACGGCTGGATGCCGCCGACCGCTTCGCCGCGCTGCCTGCCGCGTTGCTGGAGGTTACATGAATCGCCTCGTCGTCGTGTCCAATCGGGTGCCGGCGCCTTCCGCCGGCAGCCAGGCGGGCGGGCTGGCCGTCGCGCTGGACGGTTTGATGGAGAAGCATGGCGGGCTGTGGTTCGGCTGGAGCGGGGCCGTGATGCCGGACGGCGCGACCGGGCGGGCCGCCATGGTCGAGCGCGGCGGCGCGGTGGATTACGCCACCATCGACCTGACCCAGGAAGAGCACGACCGCTATTACAACGCGTTCTCCAACGGCGTGCTGTGGCCGCTGCTGCACACCATGCCGGAACTCATGCAGTACGACCGGCGCGATGCGCGGGTGTACCGCGAAGTGAACGCGCGGATGGCCGCCGCCCTGCAGCCGTTGCTGCGTGCGGGCGACCTGATCTGGGTGCACGACTACCACCTGATGCCGCTGGCCGCCGCCCTGCGCGCGCGCGGCGTGCGCAACCCGATCGGCTTTTTCCTGCATATCCCGTTCTGCGCGCCGGACGTGCTGGCGGCGGCGCCGGAGATGACCGAACTGGTGCGCGAAATGCTGGCGGCCGACCTGATCGGCTTCCAGACCGACAACGACGCGGCCAACTTCGCCGCCTCGGCGCAAATGCTGGCGGGCGCGGTGCGCGGGCCGGGCAATTCGCTGTTCTTCGGCGGCCGGCGGGTGCGGCTGGGCGTGTTCCCGGTGGAAATCGAGGCGCGCGGGTTCGCCCGCACCGCGCTGGAAATGACCGCCTCGCCCGCGGTGCGGCGGTTGCGGAGCAGCCTGGACGGGCAGCGCCTGATCCTGGGCGTGGAGCGCCTGGACCCGACCAAGGGGCTGCTGCAGCGCCTGGCCGGGCTGCGCCGCCTGCTGGAGAAGCGGCAGGACTGGTGCGGCCACGTGACCATGCTGCAGATCGCCGCCATGTCGCGCAAAGGCGTGGACAGCTATCGCGCGCTGCGCGCGGCGCTGGACCGCGAGGCCGGCGCGCTGAACGCCGACCTGGGCGAGCCGTACTGGCAGCCGTTGCGGCTGGTGGCGCACGCGGTCGATCGCGCCGTGGTGGCCGGCACCATGCGGCTGGCGCGCGTCGGGCTGGTGACGCCGTTGCGCGACGGCATGAACCTGGTCGCCAAGGAATTCGTCGCCGCCCAGGACCCGGCCGATCCGGGCGTGCTGGTGCTGTCGCGCTTCGCCGGCGCGGCGCGCCAGTTGGAGGCAGCGCTGCTGGTCAATCCGCATGACCCGGACGCCATGGCGGACGCGCTGGATACCGGGCTGCGCATGGGGCTGGAGGAGCGGCAGGCACGCTGGCGGGCGTTGTGGGCGGCGATTCAGCACCGCTCGCCGTTGGTGTGGGGCCGGTCGTTCGTGGCGGCGCTGCTGCGGGCGGCGGCGGTGCATACGGTCGAGCCGGTGCTGGCGGTGCCGCCGGCGCTGGAACTGCCGCGCGCCACGCCGCGGCGGCCGATGGAGCGGGTCGGGGCGGAGATCGAGGCCGCCACGCTTGCCGCCATGGTCAAGCCGGGGCGGGTGCTCAACTAGGCTCCTTGCGACGGCGGATGGCGTTGCACTTATCCGTCCTACCCGGTTGCATCTCCTCCCGTTAGCATCGGCGGCTGCAGAATATTGGGAGCGCCGCGATGAAGCTGGGATTTGTCGGGCTTGGCCAGATGGGCAAGCCGATGGCCGTCAACCTCCTCAAGAGCGGGGCGGCGCTGACCGTCAGCGACCTCGACGAGCGCTGGTTCGCCGAGTTCCGCGCCAAGGGCGCCGGGGCCACCACCAACAGCGCCGACCTGGCGGATGCCGACGTTATTTTCCTCAGCCTGCCCGGCTCGGCCGCAGTGCAGGCGGTGCTGACGGGCGAGAACGGGCTGCTGCCCGGGCTGCGGCAGGGCCAACTGGTCGTCGACCTCAGCACCATCACCTGGTCGGCGACCGTGGAGATCGCGCGGGCGCTGGATGCGCGTGGCGTCATGTTCCTGGACGCCCCGGTCTCCGGCATGGAAGCGCGCGCCGTCGACGGCACGCTGACCGTGATGTGCGGCGGGGCGGAGGAGGCGCTCGAACGCGCCCGGCCGCTGCTCGACCTGATCGGCAACAAGATCCTCTACATGGGGCCGGCCGGCAGTGGGCAACTGACCAAGCTGATCAACCAGCTGCTGTTCGACATCAACGCGGCGGCGCTGGGCGAAGTGCTGCCGATGGCGGTGAAGATGGGACTCGACCCGGAGCTGGTGGGCCAGGTGGTCAACAGCGGCACCGGACGCAGCTACGCCTCGGAGTTCTTCATCCAGCGCATCCTGCGCGGTCATTTCGCCGACGGCTACCCGATGCAGCACGCCTACAAGGACCTGGTCAGCGGCGCCGAGTTGTCGGCCAATTTGTGCATTCCGATGCCGGTGCTGGCGGCGGCGACCGCGACCTACCAGACGGCGCTGCTGCGCGGCCACGGGGCCAAGGACAAGGGCGCGATGGTGCGGGTTTTCGAGGAGCTGCTGGGCGTGCAGGTGCGCAGCCCGGTGGGCTGAGCGGTCCCTGCGCGGTCCTGCGGCAGGTGGCGGCGTCAGCGGCCGCTGTCGGAAGCCACGCCGGCGCCCATGGTGAGGCGGCCGTTCAGCCGCATGGTCATGCTGCCGGGAGACAGCGGCTGTTTGGCGCCTGGCGTCGGGGTCGCGGTGGTTGGCGCGGTGGGGACGGCGGGCTGGGGGAGCGGCGCGGGGACGAAAGCGTCCGGGGGCGGCGTCTGCGCGAGGGCTGGCGCTGCGACAAGCAAGAGGGCTGCGAGGAAAGCGGCAAGTTGCATGTGAGGCACTCCGAAAGCGACGGATTATAGCACGGGTGGAGGGCTGGCTCGACCCCTGCCCCCGGCCCCACCTACACGACGGCCAGGGGGTGGTGCGGGGGAGCGGGGTAGTCGATGGCGACCGGGTCCCCTGCCCGCACCTCTCCGCCGGCCAGGACGACGGCCATGACACCGGCCTTGCGCACCAACGCGCCCCGGGCGTCGCGGCCCAGCAAGGCTTGCATGAGGCCGGGCTGGAAGTCGTTGATCTGCCGGCACGGGTTGCGCAGGCCCGTTACCTCCACCACCGCCGCAGCGCCGAACCGCAGGCGGGTGCCGGCGGGCAAGGCGAGCAGGTCGATGCCCGATGTGGTAACGTTCTCGCCCAACTGGCCGGGGGCGACCGCGGTGCCGGCGGCGCGCAGCTCCTCGAACAACTCCGCGTGGATCACATGCACCTGGCGCAGGTTCGGCCGGGTCGGGTCCTGCGCCACCCGCGAACGGTGCTGCACCGTCGCCCCGAGATGCGCGTCGCCCTCGACGCCGAGGCCGGCAACCAGGCGGATCGAGGGACAGGTCGGCTTGGAGAAGGCGTGTCCGCCGTCGCGGGCCACGGCGACGACGCGGGCGGCGGACATGGTTAGGCCGTTTCCTTGCCGACACGCACCAGCATCTTGCCGAAATTGCCGCCGCGCAGCACCTCGCGCAGCGCTTCCGGCGCGCTCTCCAGCCCGTCGACGATGGTTTCGCGATGGCGCAGCGAACCGTCGCGCACCCAGGGGGCGGCCAACGCGCGCCACTCGGCGAAGCGCTCGGGCTTGTCGGAGACGATCAGGCCCTCGATGCGCACCCGCTTGCCCACCACGAAGCCCAGGTTCGGGCCGGGCGGGAACTCGGCCTTGTTGTACTGGGAGACCATGCCGCACATAACCACACGGGCGTGCGCGTTGAGCTGGCGGAACACCGCCTCCTGCACGGCACCGCCGACATTCTCGAAATAGACGTCGATGCCGTTCGGGCAGGCCTCGCGCAGCGCCTCGACCAGGCCGGACAGCCGATGGTCCACGCAGTCGTCGAAGCCAAGGGTTTCCTGCACCCACAGGCACTTGTCCGGCCCGCCGGCGACGCCGACCACGCGGCAGCCGGCCCGCTTGGCAAGCTGCCCGGCCACCGACCCGACGGCGCCGGAGGCGGCCGAAACCACCACCGTCTCGCCCGTCTTGGGCTGGCCGATGTCCAGCATGGCGGAATAGGCGGTGGTGCCCGGCATGCCGAGCACGCCGAGCCAGGCGCCCAGCGGCCCGGCACGGCGGTCCACCTTGACCAGCGCGGCGGCATTCGAAACGATGTGGCTCTGCCAGCCCCGCGCGCCCACCGCGATGTCGCCGGGCACGAAGGACGGGTCGGAACTGGCCAGCACCTCGCCGACGGTCTCGCCGGTCATCACCCCGCCGATCGCCACCGGGGGTGCGTAGGAAGGCCGGTCGGCGACCCGCCCGCGCATGTAGGGATCGATCGACAGGAAAATGGTGCGGGTCAGCACCTGGCCTTCCCCGAGCGCGGGAATGGGCTCGTCGACCATGGCGAAATCGTCGCGGCGCGGCTCGCCGTCGGGGCGGCGACGCAGCACCAGAGAGCGACGCATACCGTAAGGGTCGGACATGTCAGGCAGCCTCCGCTTGCAATACCAGCCGGCCGGACGGTGGCCACCGGCACAGCCGCCTTCCGCCCGTGTCGCGCCAGGGCGACAGGTTCGCGCAATTCCCGCGGATTGCCAACATCGAGCGGATGGCGCGGCGGGGTCAGCCCTGCAGCACCTCGGCGAAATATTCGTCCACGCCGACGCGGCGGGCGGTGAGGCCGGAGCGGTGCGCCTCCTCGGCGAATGCCTCGATCTCGTGGCGGGTGCGATGCAGGCCGGTGCCGAAGAAGTCCGCGCCCATCAGCGCCTCGACATCATCCATCTCGGCGGCCAGCCAGGGCGTGCCGTAGGGGAAATGCCGCAACGACGCATTGAAGGCTTCATCGCAGCGCACGAAGGCGTCGATCAGCGATTGCGCCACGAAGCGATTCTTCTCGAACAAAGCGCGGCGGATGATGACCAGATGCTGCGGCGGCCAGCACTTGCTCGCCCGGTAGTAGGCCTGCTCGGCGGCGCGATAGTCGGGGATCAGGCGCACGATGGGGCCGGCACCCGCTGCATACTTCAGCGGCAGCGGCGGGCTCAGCATGGCGTCGATGTCGCCGGCGATCAGCAGGTCCGATAACGGCCGCCCATCCGGCGCCGCTTCCACACCGGGCGGCAAGGCCGGCGCGGCCCCGGTGCTCCAGGCGCTGTCAACATTGCCGATCACCCACCGCATCGACGCCGGGTCGAGCCCGGCCTGGCGCAGGAAATGACGGTACCAGACCGATCCGCTGGCGGTGTAGCTGTAACTGCCGACACGCTTGCCGGCGAGATCGGCCACACTCCGCACCGAACTGCCTTGGCGCACATAGATGTCGCGGGCACCGAAGTTGCGCATCGGATAGATCGGCAACCCGACCATCGAACGGTCGCCCTTGTCGATCCGATAAAGATGCTGCGCGACCGAACTTTCGCCGCCCTGTGCGTCCGGGTCATGCTGGGCCCGGCGCAACATCTCGGCACGGCTGGGCCAGGACCCGGCATCGCTGGTGACGATGCGCAGAGCAATGCCCTCGGGCTTCACCGCACCGGTGATCAGCGGCATCAGCCGCGCGTAATCGCCGATGGTCAGCGTTACCTTGATGTCGGCCATGGTGGACCCTCCCGATGCCGCGGGGACGGTGCGCCTGGCGGGGAGGCGAGGCAAGGCCGGCGGCCGAAGGCGGGCGTCAGCGTATGCGGTTTGTGGCGGAGTTTTAATATTGTGGCAAATTGAATATAATGTTCAATAATGACAAGAAAAAGCTGCCCAGGGACATGATTTGTACTCACTATGAGGTGAACGGCCAAGAGTACCAGCTTTGATCTAGATCAAGGTTGGCGGTGCTCGCGAAAGCGTCAAATGGGGTGGGGAAGTTTCGCGCCACTGGAACATCGAGGGGCGCCGTACCACTCAGGCGACCGGGTATCGCCGCCGTGGCGGCATGCAAACGGGGGTTGATGTGCGACACGAAGCACCTTGGAGAGTACAGCCGAACGGCTTCTATATGAGGCAGTTCGGCAACATCCGGTTGTTGGTCGAAGAGGTCGGCACGAAATATCGGGTGCTGGTGACACGCAGTACGGATGAACTACGGCCTGAAGAAATTGTGTATGCCGGCAGTGCGCCGAACGCAGCCGACGCCCTGACGATGGCGGAGAGCGTGGGCGAGCGCGCCTACATCCAGGTCGCCGCGTAATTCATCGCCTCAGGCATTGCCCCATCTGCGCAACCGCAGTGCGTTGGTGACGACGCTGACGCTTGATGCCGCCATGGCGGCGCCGGCGATGACGGGGCTGAGCAGGCCGCAGGCGGCCAGGGGGATGCCGACGACGTTGTAGGCGAAGGCCCAGAACAGGCCTTGGCGGATGGTGCGGTGGGTGCAGCGGGCGATGTCCAGCGCTTGTGGAACGAGGGCGGGGTCGCCGCGCATCAGGGTGATACCGGCGGTGGCCATGGCGACGTCCGTTCCGGTGCCCATGGCCAGGCCGACGTCGGCGGCGGCCAGCGCGGGGGCGTCGTTGATGCCGTCGCCGACCATGGCGACGACGGCGCCTTCACGGCGCAGGGCGGCGATTTGTTCGGCCTTGCCTTCGGGCAGGATTTCGGCGGCGACGCGGTCGATGCCGAGGGCGGCGGCGGTGGCGGCGGCGGCGCCGCGGGAGTCGCCGCTGAGCAGCACGATGTCGAGGCCGGCGTGGCGCAGCGCGGCGATGGCGGATGACGCGGTGGGGCGGAGCGCGTCGCCGAAGGCGAGCAGGCCGAGCACGCGGGGGGTGGGGGCGGTTTCGGCGAGCCAGGAGACGGTGCGGCCCTGCCCTTCCAGTTTGGCGGTGGGGTCCGCGAGCGGGCCGGGTTCGATGCCGGCTTCCTCCAGCAGGCGGCGGCTGCCGAGCAGGAGGGTGCGGCCCTCGACGGTGGCGGTGACGCCGCGGCCGGCGAGCGCGCGGAAGCCTTCGGCGGGGGGCGGCGCGGCGACGCGGCGGCGCACGGCGGCGGCCAGAGGGTGTTCGCTGTTGGCCTGCAGGGCGGCGGCAAGGCGCAGCACCGCGTCCGTGGCGAGGCC
>CAIMEK010000834.1 GCA_903839965.1 uncultured Acetobacteraceae bacterium
ACGCGCGATACCGACGCGTTGGCGCATGCCGCCGGACAGTTGGCGTGGCCAGGCGTGGGCAAATTCCGTAAGGCCGGTCAGGGTCAATACCTCCGCCATGCGCGCCGCGCGGTCGGTGCGCGAAAGGCGTTGCTCCAGCACCAGCGGCGGCTCGACCACGACGGCGCGGGCGATGGCCACGCGCTGCTGCTGGCCGCCGGAGAGCTGGCCGGGCAGCTTGTCGGCATGCGGCCCGAGCCGCACCAGCGCCAGGGCTTCCTCCACCCGGCGCTGGATTTCCGCTTTCGGCCGGTGCTGCGTCAACAGCCCGAAGGCGATGTTGCGGCGCACCGTCATGTGCGGGAACAGCGCGTAGTTCTGGAACACCATGCCGAAGCCGCGGTCCTCGGGGCCGGTGTCGTCGAGGCGGCGTTCGTCCAGCCAGATGGTGCCGTCGGTGACCTGCAGCAGGCCGGCGATGCAGTTGAGGGCTGTGGACTTGCCGCAGCCGGAGGGGCCGACCAGGGCGACGAACTCGCCCCGGCCGACCGTCAGGGTCACGTCACGCAGGGCGTGCACCGTCCCGAAGGCGCGACTGATGCCGTCGAGCCGAAGCTCGCGGAAGTCGCGCGAGGCGATCGCCACCGGCCGCTACTTGCCGACGCGCGCGCCGACCTGCTGGTCCCAGCGCGAGAAGGCGTAGACCAGCTTGTCCGCCGGGAGCTGCGCCTCCGACGGGGTTTCGGCGATCAGCTTGGCGTAGTACGGGCGCTCGAACTCCTTGACCAGCCGCTGCGACTCCGCCGGCGCCATGGTGAGCGGCACGTCCTTCACCGCCGGGCCCGGATAGAAGTAGCCCTTGTCGTAGGTCATGGCCTGCGCGGGCGGGCTCAGCATGTAGCGGGTCATGTCGAGCAGCACGGCGAGATGGTCGTTCGACACGCCCTTGGGGATGGCCCAGAACTGCGCGTCGGTGACCCAGTGAAAGCCCGCCAGCGTGGCCATCTCGGCTTCCTTCGGCACCACGCCGAGGATGCGCGGGTTGAGGTCCCAGCCGAGATGCGAGGCGATCATGTCGCGCGACCCCTCGGCCAGCTCCTTCATGGTCGCGGCCGTGCCGGTCGGGTAGTATTCGATGTTCTTGCCGAGCTCGGCGAGATAGGCCCAGGTCTTGTCCCAGCCCTTCTCGGGGTCCTTCGGGTTGCTGTCGCCGAGGATGTAGGGCAGGCCCTGCAGGAAGGTGCGGCCGGGGCCGGAATTGGCGGGGCGCGCATAGAGGAACCGCTTCGGGCGCGAGCGGGTGAAGTCCAGCAGGTCCTGCGCGGTCTTCGGCGGCTGCTTCACGGCGTCGGGCATGTATTCGAGGATCGGGCCGCCCGGGCAGAAGCTCACGCACAGCCCCTGGTTCTCCGCCAGCGCCTGCATCTTCAAGGCGCCCGGCAGGTAGATGTCGGCCGGCTTCGGCAGGATGGCGGCATAGTCGTCGAGGATGGGGACCCAGAGCTTCTGGTCGACGCCGGCCGAGAGCGCGTCGTTGCCGGTGAGCACCAGGTCGATGTCGACGCGGCCGGCGTCCTGCTGCGCCTTCAGCTTGCCGGGCAGCTCGGGGGCCGGGGCCTGCGAGAAGGTGATCTTGGAGACCAGTTTGGGATTGTTCTTCGCGTAGGTTTCCATCGCGCCCTGGGTGAGCTGCAACTGGCCGGCGACGTCGATGACGTTGAGCGTGACCGGCGCGGAGGGCATCGCCGGGGCGGTGGCCGCCATCGCCCCGCGGGTGCCGAGAGCTGCCAGACCCGCGGCCCCGCCGATCAGCGCCCGCCGGGTCGTTGTCATGCTGTGCATTGGCGTTCCTTCTCCTGATTGCAGCCATCTGGAGCCGGACGGCACGCGTCCGGTCCGCGGCGACAGAACCATTGATGGCGCACTATCGCACAGCCGATGGGCCGCTTCCAGGGGCCGCCCGGCGGCCGGGGCGGGTGGTTGCCGGGCGGGGCGGCGGGCATGCTAACATGGCGGGACTGGACGCCCGTGGAGGAGCCTGCCGTGACAGCGACCGGTGCGAACCTGTCAGCGCCGCCGACGACGATGTGCGTCGGCCGGCTTTCGCAGGCGGGGCTGGCGGCGCTGCCGCCCGCCATCGAGCGGCCGCGCTACGACCGCGCCAGGGTGACGCCGGGCATCGTGCACCTGGGGCCGGGCGCGTTCTGCCGCGCCCACCTGGCGGTCTATACCGACGACGTGCTGGCCGCCGGCGCGCTGGAGTGGGGCATCGTCGGCGCCGACCCGATTACCCCGGCGCTGCGCGACGCGCTGCGCCCGCAGGACTGGCTCTACACGCTGCTGGTGCGCGGCCCCGAGGGCGATCGCCCGCGCGTGGTGGGCTCGCTCGCCGGGCTGCTGGCGGTGCCCGAGGAGGGCGAGGCGACGCTGCAACGCATGAGCGATCCGCGCATCCGCATCGTCACGCTGACGGTCAGCGAAAAGGGCTATTGCCAGGATGCCGCCACCGGCGAACTGGACGAGACGCATCCGGCGGTGCGCGCCGACCTCGACGGCGGGGCGCTGCCGCGCAGCGTGCCGGGGCTGCTGACCGAGGCGATCCGCCGCCGCCGCGCGGCCCACATCGCGCCGTTCACCGTGCTGGTGTGCGACAACCTGCCGCAGAACGGCAGCACGGCGCGGCGCATCGTTACCCGCTTCGCGGCGCTGCGCGACGCCGGGCTCGGCCGGTTCATCGAAGCGACGATTGCCTTCCCGTGCACCATGGTGGACCGCATTACGCCGGCGACGCGCGAGGAGGACCGCCGGCAGGTGGCCGCGGCCTACGGCTATGCGGATGCCTGGCCGGTGGTGACCGAACCGTTCCGCCAGTGGGTGATCGAGGACAACTTCCCGGGCGGGCGGCCGCGCTGGGAGGATGTCGGCGCCGCGCTGGTGGCCGACGTGCATCCGTTCGAGCTGATGAAGCTGCGCTGCCTGAACGGCGCGCATTCGGCGCTGGCCTATATCGGCGTGGTGGCCGGGTTCGATACGGTCGCGGCGGCCATGGCCGATGCCGACCTGGCGGCGTTCGTGCACGCCCTGTGGGCGGAAGACCTGGCGCCGACGGTGCCGCCGGTGCCCGGCACGGATATCGGCGGCTACACCGAGGCACTGGAGCAGCGGTTCCGCAATCCGGCGATCCGCCACCTGACCCTGCAGATCGCCATGGACGGGTCGCAGAAGCTGCCGCCGCGGCTGATCGAGCCGGCGCTGGAGCGGCTGCGCGCGGGCGGGCAGGCGCGCTGCGTGGCGCTGGTGGCGGCGGCCTGGATGCGCTTCCTGTCGGGCTGCGACGATGCCGGCGCGTCCTATGAAATCGCCGACCCGCTGGCCGAGCGGCTGCGCCGCGTCGAGCGATCGTGCGAAGGCAATCCCAGGCGGCTGGTGGACGAACTGTTCGGCAGCAGCGACATCTTCCTCCCCGAGATCGCGGCGCATGCCGCCTTCAAGGCCGCCGTGGCGGCGTATCTTGGCGCCATGCGCAGCAAGGGGATGCGTCGCGTGCTCGCCGAATTCCCGCATATCTGAGGCCCTGCCCGCAACCTTTTCGTTTCATTTTCCGAGGTCAACATGCAGCAAACCTGGCGCTGGTTCGGTCCCGACGACGTGGTGACGCTCGACAACGTCAAGCAGGCCGGCGCGACCGGCGTGGTCAGCGCGCTGCACCACCTCAACACCGGCGGCGTCTGGCCGGCAGCCGAGGTGGCCAAGCGGCGCCAGACGATCGAGGATGCCGGGCTCGTGTGGTCGGTGGTCGAGAGCATCGGCGTCGGCGAGGAAATCAAGACGCGGACTGGCAACTTCCAGGAGAAGATCGACAACTACAAGCAGTCGATCCGCAACGTCGCGCGCGCCGGGGTGAAGGTGATCTGCTACAACTTCATGGCGATCACCGACTGGACGCGCACGAACCTGGAATGGAAGCTGCCGACCGGCGGCTACGCGCTGCGCTTCGACGCGGTGGATTTCGCCGCCTACGACGTGTTCGTGCTGCGCCGCAAGGGGGCGGCGGCGGACTATCCCCCCGAGCGCGTCGCCGCGGCGGAGCAGCGCTTCAAGGCGATGAGCCCGGCCGCGATCGACGCGCTGGAGAAGATCCTGATCGACTGGCTGCCGGCCCGCGATTTCGTCTACGACCGCGCCGGGTTCCTGAAGATGCTCGAGCTGTACCGCGAAATTCCCCCGGAGCGGCTGCGCGAACATCTCGTCGCTTTCCTCAGGGAGATCACGCCGGTGGCGGAGGAGGAAGGGGCACTTCTGTGCATCCATCCGGACGACCCATCGTTCCCGATCTTCGGCCTGCCGCGGGTGCTGAGCAACGCCGAGGATGTGCGGGCGCTGTTTGCGGCGGTGCCGAGCCAGGCCTGCGGCCTGACGCTGTGCACCGGGTCGTTCGGCTCCAACCGCCGGAACGACCTGGTGGCGATGGCGAAGGAATTCGCGCCGCGCGTGCACTTCGCGCATTTGCGCAACACCCGCCACGAAGCCGACGGCTCGTTCTACGAGGCCGAGCACCTGGACGGCGACACCGACCTGATCGGGGTGGCGGCCGCGCTGATGCGCGAGGAGGAGCGGCGGGCGGCGGCAGGCCGCGCGGACGCGCAGATTCCCATGCGGCCCGACCACGGCCATCTGCTGGGCGACGATGTCGGCAAGAAGATGAACCCGGGCTATTCGAATATCGGCCGGCTGAAGGGCCTGGCCGAATTGCGCGGCGTCATGCGGACCATCGAGGCGTTCCGGGCGGGCAGGATCGACTGATCCCGGCGGCTAGAGCAATGCCAGCTTGAGCGGAATCGCCCTACGATCCGCGAGGCGGAATCGCGGAGCGATCCGCGAGCTGGCGGAATTGCTCGCTCAAATATGGCTAGACCGATTTCAGTCTGGCTGAAATCGGTCTAGCGCGGCTACAGGCGCGCCAAAAGGTCGCCCATGCGGCCGATGGCTTCGCGCAGTTGGGCCATGCCGGCGGCGTAGGAGACGCGCAGGTAGCCCTCGCCGAGGGCGCCGAAGCTGGTGCCGGAAATGGTGGCGATGCCGGCCTCCTCCAGCAGGCGCGACTGCAGCGCGGACGAACCCAGCCCGGTGCCGCTGATGTTGGGGAAGGCATAGAAGGCGCCGCCCGGATCGACGCAACTGACGCCGGGCAGCGCGTTCAGCGCCGGCACCACGTAGGCGCGCCGCTCCGAAAACGCCGCGACCATCCGCCGCACCGGCTCGCGCGGCCCCTGCAGCGCGGCGATGCCGGCATACTGGGACGCCGCATTGACGCAGGAATGGCAGTTGATCGCCATGCGCTCGGCGTGCGGCGCCAGCGCTTCCGGCCACACGCCGTAGCCCAGCCGCCAGCCCGTCATCGCGTAGGTCTTGCTCCAGCCGTCGAGCAGGATCAGCCGGTCGGTCAGCCCGGGGTAGGTCGACAGGCTGACCGTCGGCTCGCCGAACACGATCTCGCCGTAGATCTCGTCCGACATGATCGCCACGTCCGGGTGCCGCTCCAGCCCGGCGACCAGCCGGTCCAGCTCGCTTTTCGGCACCGTGCCGCCGGTGGGGTTGGCCGGGCTGTTCAGGATCAGCAGCCGGGTGCGCGGCGTGATCAGCGCCAGCACTTCCTCGGCGCTGAAGGAGAACCCCTTGTCCTCGTGCAGCGGCATCGGCACCGGGGTGGCGCCGGAATAGCGGATGGCGCTCTCGTAGATCGGGAAACCCGGGTTGGGATAGATGATCTCGGTGCCCGGCTCGCCGAACATCATCATGGCGAAGAACATCGTCACCTTGCCGCCGGGCACGATCAGCACCCGCTCGGGCGAGACGGTGACGCCGTGGCGGCGGTGCAGGTCGGCCACCACCGCCTCGCGCAGCGGCAGGATGCCGTTGGCCAGCGTGTAGCCGTGATGGCCGTCGGCCAGCGCCTTCCGCCCGGCCTCGACGATGTGCTCCGGGGTGGGGAAGTCCGGCTGGCCGATGCCGAGGTTGATGATGCTGCGGCCTTCGCGCTGCAGCGCGCCGGCCCGTGCCAGCACCTCGAAGGCGGATTCCGTGCCGAGCAGGTGCATGCGTGCGGAAAGAATTGGCACGAGGCTGTTCCCCTTGAAAAAGGAGTCGCCTTTTGGCGATTTTGCGCCGGCCGCGCAATCGCTTTTGCCCCGGTGCGGCTGCCGGGCAGCCGCGCCGCCCGACGATGGCTCCGCCGTCGCTTGTTTGCGCGCGGGATTCAGACCTTCGGCGATTCCGCCTCCGGTCACCCCGCTTCAGGCGCTGGCGTATTTCTCGCCGCGCACCACCTCGATATCGGTGAGCCAGGCGACCACGGCGTAATGCGGGAACCACTCCTGCACCAGAATCTCTAGCAGGCGCTCCGCCGTCCGCGGCGTGGCGATCACCTCGATGCGCACGTTGACGCCGCCGAGCGAACTGGAACGCTGGTTGCGCGCGCCCACCCCCTTGGCGGGGGTAAGGGTGTAGCCGACCGCTCCCGCCGCGAGCACGACGCGGGTAAGGCGGTCGGCCAGCATGGACTCGGCCACCACGGTCAGCAGTTTCACCGGCACGGTCGGCATTGGATGCCTCCCTCGTTCAGACCGGCGGAAGAATGGACTTTCCCGCCGGCGATCGACCGCGGAACGCCTCGTCCCCGAGGCATGCCTGCTATACTATATTCGGTTGACTGAAGGGCGGATCGGCCGGAATTCAACGAATGGCGCCCATCGCGCCGCGTTCAGGAAGCGTGCCCGATCGCCGGCCGGTGCTTTTTTTCTGTGAAATTGATCTTGATCAACGCGAAGCGGCTCACGATTACGTCACATCGCATCCGCCGGATCGAACCGGCGACGCCGACCACGGGAGACAGAACCACAGCTCACCAGGCATTCCGGTTTGCAGGCCGTACGGTCCTCCCGGTTGCCGAACAGGATTTTCAGTTCCCCCAGGCGATCCACCAGCATCACTCGACTAGACTGGCTGGTCGGAACGCCCAACTTGGCGGCACCAGGTGTGCCCACGGCTCGGCAAGTGATTGCCGAGCCGGTTTTATGTCAGGCCCCCGGCAGAAACATACTTCACGATCGTGTGTATCACTTGAACGGCAACGAGCCCTGCCGCTGCCCGCCGGCCGCCGTCGCGCGCACGTCGCCATCGGCGAAATGCAGCCGCAGGTCGGCCCCCGGCCTGACGCTGCCGGCCGCGGTGACCGGCGCGCCCTGGCGGTCGAAAACGAGGACAAAACCGCGCTGCAGCACCGCCTCGGGCGACACCGCCTCGAGCCGGCCGACCATGCCTTCCAGCCGCGAGCGCGCCTCGCGCAGCGCCGCGCGCAGCGGGGCG
>CAIMEK010000835.1 GCA_903839965.1 uncultured Acetobacteraceae bacterium
CGGCTTCGAGGACGGAGAAAGCTTCGGTCGGGGTGAAGAAGCCCGGACACGCAAACAGCCCCGCCGCCTTGGCCGCACGCACCACCCGCACGTCGGCATGCGGGGTGACAATCAGCCGCCCGCCGGCAGCCGCGATCGCCGCCACCTGCGCCGGCGTCATCACCGTGCCGGCGCCCACCAGCATGCGATCGCCGAAACCGGCCGCCAGCCGGCGGATGCTCTCGATCGGGTCGGGCGAGTTCAGCGGCACTTCCACGATGGCGATGCCGGCCCGCTCCAACGCCGCGGCGATCGCCTCGGCCTCGTCGGGGCGCACGCCGCGCAGGATTGCCACCAGCGGGCAGCGCTTCAGCCAGTCCGTCAGTCCCATTTGGCCGCCCTCCCGATGCGGGCGAGGCCGCGCGATGCCGCCTCGCTGTCCTCGACCACCGCGCTGCCGCCACAGGCCTCGATGACGCGCGCATACAGGCCGCACAGCGACGCCGCCCCCACCAGGTGCACCAGCCGCCCGGTCGGCAGGGCGGCGCGCACCTCGTGGCCGATCAGCAGGCCGGAGAGGTAGGCGGCGCTGTCGGCGTCCTCCAGGCGGTGCATCAGCCCGAGCGTGCGCACGCCGAACACATGGTGCAGCAGGTGCCCCGGCTCGCCCGAACGCGCCACGCCGCGATCGAAGGCATCCTCCGCCATCGGCCCCTCGGTCATCATCCGCCCCAGGATGGTGCCGCTGCGCAGCGCCGCGAACATCTCGCCCGAGAGGTAGGTGCGGAAGGCGGTGATGCGGCCGTCGGCCAGCCTTGCCCATTTCGAGTGGCTGCCGGGCAGGCAGGCCAGCGCATCCTCTTCCAGCAGCGAGGGCAGGCCGGCAAGCTGGGTTTCCTCGCCGCGCATCACCTCGGGCGTGTCGGCGTCGTCGGCGTCGGTCAGCCCCGGCACCAGCAGCACGTCCGCGCCCTCGAAGGGCACCCGCACCAGGGCGGCGGCCAGGTCGTCCGGCCCGGCCGGGCAGGCCAGGTAGGGCGCCTCCACCCAGCCCTGGCGGCTGCCGATCATGCCGGACAGCAGCACGTGCCGCTCGCCGCCATCCATCCAGTCGCCGGCGATGCTGCGCAGCGCCTCGGCGAAATGGCCGCCTTCCACGTGCAGAATGCCGCGCCCCGCCTCGCGACGCTCCAGCACGGCCCCGTCCGCACCCAGGCGGAAGGCGCGCTGGCTGCTGGTGCCCCAATCGACGCCGATCATATTGCCCTGCTCTCCTGCCAGGCGCCGTTCAGCCATCAAGTGTGGCAGGGCACAAGGCGGAAACCGGCAGCGCAGGGGCGCAACGCGCGCAGAGGCAATCCGGCGATGGTTTTCGTTGCGGCAAAAAAATCATTTGCCGCGTGGCGGCGCGGCCCGCTCAGGCCCGGCGGGCCCGCGAGGGGGTGCGGCGGCGGATCGCCACCAGCCCGGTCAGCATCGAGCCGAGCAGCGCCAGCGAGCCGGGCTCGGCCACCGCGACATCCCAGCCGATGACATCGAGCGCCTGGATGTCGGCCGGGGTGATGTTCTGCGTCGTGCCGAGCGGCAGGACGGGCTGCATCAGGTCGGTATTCTCGGTCCAGTGGCTGGTCTGGTTGCCGTCGCAGCCGGAACCGCTGATGCCGGTGGAGAAACTCGGTCCTGCCGTCGCGCCGCCGTTGATCGAGAAATAGGCGGCCTTGCAATTGGTGAAGCTCAGCGTTCCGGGGCTGTCGGTGCTGTAGCGGAACAGATCAAGAACTGTCTGCAAGTTGATACCGCTGCCGACATCCGATTGGAAGCCGAGTATGTGCCCGAGCTCATGCACGGCAACGCCCAGGAAATCGTAGCTGCTGCTGGAAACGCTGCCGTCGGCGGCGCGGGTGTACTGGAAGTTGGTTACCTCGCTGTTGAAATCCATTTCGCCGGCGGCACTGCCGGTGGGCAAGAGGCCGAGCGCCACCAGGTTGGCCGCCGTTGCCGCGACATTGGTGCCGCCGACCACCGTCCCGGGCAGGTGTTTCACCGCGGTGACATCATCGGCACTGGTTTCGTGCGCCGTGAGCGCCGGCGTCAGGAGGCTGTAGGCTTCCGAATACAGCGACGGCGTCGTGGTGGCCAGGATGCCGGTGGCGCCGAGGTCCTTGAAGCCGACATCGACGCTCAGGGTGACGTTGTTGGTGATCACCGCGCTCCACAGCGCGGCCGCGGTCTGCAGCGCGGCCATCTGCGGGGCATTGACGCCGGAAATCACGTTGTAATTGATGGTGAGCGCACACGCGGGTGAAACGGCCAGGCCGATCGCCATACCCGTCGTCGCCGCGAAACTCCCCAACCGCATGCCGTCGCTCCCATAGGCTATTCCTGCGATAGATAGTGGAATGGACCGGCGGCGTAAAGCGCGAATGTTTCTTTTTAACGACGATAAACAAGAAACAACACGAGCCGCCGCGGGGTCTCGCGTGCCTCGCGTCGCCACTTCCATCGACAGGGGTTGATTCAGGTCAATGGGACGGCGCCGCCAGGAGAGTAGCAGTCGTTTCGTTGCACAGGGTCACCGAGAGGGAACCATGAGCGTTGCCGTGTTGAATGCGGGTCCCCGCATGAACCGCCTGCCGCCGCCACAACTTGCCGCGCTGGCCATTCGCGACCGGCTCGCTTCGTTCTCCGCAATGACTGAGCTGATGGGCTTCGATGCCGTGCGGGACTTCGGCCGCCGGTACGCCCGCTGAACATAGGAACGCACATGGACCCGACCGCCGGCGACCTCACCTGCCGCACCGCCGCCCTCGCCGCCCGCTACGGGAGGGCATCGATTCCCCCGGCCGGGCCGTGGAGCGACACCATCGCCCACCTGCTCGACCATCGATCCGTGCGCGCCTACCGCGCCGACCCGTTGCCCACGGGCACGCTGGAAACCCTGGTGGCGGCGGCGCAGTCGGCCGCCACCAGTTCCAACATGCAGACCTGGTCGGTGGTGGCCATCACCGACCCGAGCCGCAAGGCCCGGCTGGCGGCGATGTCCAACAACCAGACGTTCATCGTCGGCTGTCCGCTGTTCCTGGTGTTCCTGGCGGACCTTTCGCGTGCCCGCCGGCTGGGCGAGGCCGAAGGGGTCGACCTGATCCAGTTGCCCTACCTGGAGACCTTCCTGACGGCGGCCGTCGATGCGGCGCTGGCGGCGCAGAACGTGGTGGTGGCGGCGGAATCGCTGGGCCTGTCTACGGTCTATATCGGCGCATTGCGCAACGACCCGGCCGGGGTCGCCGCCGAACTTGAGCTGCCCTCCGGCGCGATGGGCATGTTCGGCCTGTGCGTGGGTTATGCGGATAATGCTTCGCAGGTGAAGCCGCGGCTGGCGCAGGCCGCGATCCTGCACCGCGAAACCTACCACGTGCCCGACGAGGCCGCGCTGCGCGCCACCTATGACGCCGAACTGGCAGCCTTTTCGCAACGCAACGAGATGAGTTCGTACACCTGGACGGAGCGGGTGAAGGCCCGGCTCGGCCGGTCCGACGGGCGGGAGAGGCTGCGCGAGGTGCTGATGCAGCTCGGCCTGGCGCTGCGGTAACCGTGCGGTCCCGGCGGCGTTCTGCCGCCGGGACCGAAGGCGATCAGCGCGAGTAGAACTCGACGACCAGGTTCGGCTCCATCTGCACCGGGTAGGGCACATCGGAAAGCTTGGGCGCGCGGGCGAAGCGGCCCTTCATGGCGCGATGGTCGACTTCGAGGTACTCGGGAACGTCGCGCTCCGCACTCTGGGCGGCATCCAGCACTACGGCGAGCTGCTTGGACTTCTCGCGCACCTCGATGGCGTCGTTGTCCTTCACCGAATAGCTGGCGATGTTCAGCCGGCGGCCGTTCACCAGGATATGGCCGTGGTTGATGAACTGGCGCGAGGCGAACGGGGTGATGGCGAACTTCATGCGGTAGACCACCGCGTCGAGCCGGCGCTCCAGCAGTTCGATGAGGTTCTCCGAGGTGTCGCCCTTGCGGCGGACCGCCTCGAAATAATACTTGCGGAACTGCTTTTCGCCGATGTTGCCGTAGTAGCCCTTGAGCTTCTGCTTGGCCATCAGCTGCACGCCGAAGTCGGTCGGCTTGCCCTTGCGGCGCTGGCCATGCTGGCCGGGGCCGTAATCGCGCTTCGCGAGCGGGGATTTCGGCCGCCCCCACAGGTTCACGCCCAGGCGGCGGTTGATTTTGTACTTGCTCTCGACGCGCTTGGTCATTGCGCGCTGCCCTTTCTTCGCGGCGCCGCTCGTCCTTGGCGGACGGTTGCGGCTTGTTGTACCGGTAGGCCTTTCGCCACACGCGAAAGACGGGCGCGGAACCCGAAGCTCCGTCCACGTTCCCGGCAGGAAGCGCGGCCTATAGGCGACGATCCGGGGGTTGTCAAACCAGGCGCGCTATTGCAGCGGCACGCGCAGGTTGATGCCCGGGCTCGGGCGCAGACGGGTGTTGGCGTCGTACTGGCGGGCCGAGCCCGGCACGTAGCCGTCGCCCTGGCGGCGCGCCTTGCTGTCGAACAGGCTGGGCACGACCTCCGTGTGCGGTTGTTCTGCCAGCCGGTCGGCCTGCGGCCGCTGCACGTCGAGGTCGGGCACCGGCGCCGGGTCGTAGCCCTGGCGAAGCTGCAGCGGCGGGGTGGCCGGCGGCACCGGGGGCACCGGCAGGGCCTTGGAGGGCAACGGCGCGGAGAATGTCGTGCCGGTCGAGGCCGCCTGAGCACCGCTGGCCAGGCCAAGCGCCAGCAGCAGAACCGGCCCGACAAGGCGCAGGATCACGGTTCCGGCGCCTCGGCGGGCAGGATGGCGGTGCCCCGCGGATCGTTCGGCGGGTTGGTGTGCGGCGGGCCGAGCGGCCCCGGACCGAACCGGTGCCAGGCACGCAACGCCCACTCGATCGTGGGGAAGGCGATTGATTCCCACGGGATTTCATCCCAGGCGAACAGCGCCACCGCTTCGCTCTCGGGACCCGCGGCGAAGCTTGGCGGTCCGTCGAAGTGGCCACGGAACAGGATTTGCACCTGCCCGATCTGGCTGATGCTGTAGATGGCCAGGATGCCGTCGAGCGAGATGCGTGCCCGTGCTTCCTCCAGCACTTCGCGGCAGGCGCCTTCCTCCAGCGTCTCGCCCATTTCCTGGTAGCCGGCGGGCAGCGTCCAGTAGCCGCGGCGCGGGGCGATGGCGCGCTTGCACAGCAGCACGCGGTCGCCCTCGACCACCAGCGAACCGACGACGACGTTGGGGTTTTCGTAGACGATGTGCCCACAGGAGGGACAGACCAGACGTTCGTGGTCGTCGCCTTCGAGCACCTTGCGCACGAATTTTGACATGCTCAAACTCTGAGCGCCCGGCATGTCCATTGCAAGATCCAAGGCGCGTGAAATCGGCGCCGAGTCAGCGGCAACCCCCCCTCCGCCGCAGTCCGGAAACCTTCAGACCTGCAGGTTCAGCAGCGAGCCGCGCGGCAGCTTCTTGCCGGCCGGCACGACCGGCGTCTGCGGCAGGGCCTGCTGGGTCGTCGAGGGGGTGGCGGACTGGGCACGCACCCGCATCGCGGCCCCGGTGGGGGCGGCGGATGCCGTGGGGCGCACAGGCGGCGCCAGGGGGGTGCCGGCGGAGAAGGCGGAGAGGGAACCGGGCGAGATCATGCCCGGCATCCTGCTCCGCCTTTGGTTAACACCCGATGAACCCGTCTTAGCCTTCGAGCACGGCGACGCCCGGCAGGGTCTTGCCTTCCATCCATTCCAGGAACGCCCCGCCGGCGGAGGAGACGTAGCTGAACTGGTCCAGCACGCCGGCCTGGCGGAGCGCCGAGACGGTGTCGCCGCCGCCGGCCACGCTGCGCAGCGCACCGGATTTGGTCAGGTCCGCCACCGTGTGGGCAAGCGCCATGGTGGCGGCATCGAAGGGCGGCGTCTCGAAGGCGCCGACCGGGCCGTTCCACACCAGCGTCTTCATGCTGGCCAGCTTCTGCTGCAGCAGCGCCACCGTGGCCGGGCCGACGTCGAGGATCATGCAGTCGTCCGGTACCGCCTTCACCGGCACCGTCCGGGTCGGCGGGTTCGGCTTGAACTCGGTGGCCACCACCGCGTCCACCGGCAGCAGGATCTCGCACTTTGCCGCCGCCGCCTTGGCCAGAATGTCACGCGCGGTGGCGTGCATCTCGGCTTCCTGCAGCGACTTGCCGACGCCCAGGCCCTCGGCCGCCAGGAAGGTGTTGGCCATGGCGCCGCCGATGATCAGCACGTCGACCTTGGTGACCAGGTTGCCGAGCAGGTCGAGCTTGGTGGACACCTTGGAGCCGCCGACGATCGCCGCCACCGGCCGCACCGGATGCGACAGCGCCGCCTGCAGCGCCTCAAGTTCGGCCTGCATCAGCCGCCCGGCATAGGAGGGCAACAGCTTCGCCACCCCCTCGGTGCTGGCATGGGCGCGATGCGCCGAGGAGAAGGCGTCATCGACGTAGATGTCGGCCAGCGCCGCCAGTTCCGCGGCGAAGGCGGGATCGTTCTTTTCCTCGCCGGGGTGAAAGCGCGTGTTCTCCAGCACCAGCACGTCGCCGTCGGCCATGCGCTCGACCGCCTGCTGGGCGGGCAGGCCGATGCAGTCCTCGGCGAAGCGGACCTTGCGGCCCAACACCTGGCCCAGCGCCGCCGCCATCGGCTCCAGCGTCATCGAGGGCACGCGCTTGCCCTTGGGCCGGTCGAAATGGCTGCACACCAGCACCCGCGCCCCGGCTGCGGACAGCTCGCGGATGGTGGGGCAAAGCCGCTCGATGCGGGTCAGGTCGGTGATCTTGCCGTCCCGCACGGGCACATTGAGGTCGGCGCGGAGAAGCACCCGCTTCCCCGCCACCGCGACGCCGTCCAGCGTCCGGAGCGCCATGGTGCGAACCTCCCTTACAGGCTGGCCCAGTAGGCGGCGGTGTCGGCCATGCGGTTGGAGAAGCCCCACTCGTTGTCGTACCAGGCCATCACCCGCACCAGGGCGCC
>CAIMEK010000836.1 GCA_903839965.1 uncultured Acetobacteraceae bacterium
AGCTGGCGGAATTGCTCGGTCAAATATGGCTAGACCGATTTCAGGCTGGCTGAAATCGGTCTAGGGCAGGGCCGGCCTGACCACGGTGTGATCGCCTCGCCCGCCGGCTTCCCCCGGCGGGCAAGGCGGATCTCACCGTTGCCGCGTTCCGTCAGGCCGGCTTTGCGTACTTCGCTACACCGGTGAAATCGATCAGCACACAGCGCTTGTCGCCGACGATCCAGGCATCGTGGCCGGGCGGCATATGAAACGCATCGCCGGGGCCGTATTCGACCTCGGTGCCGTCGTCCATCTTCACGGCCATGTAGCCTTCCAGGACGCAGCCGGTATGCGCCGCCTGGCAGGACGGCGTTCCGGCGATCGGCTTGACATGCTCGGACCAACGCCAGCCCGGCTCGAATACACCCCGACCGAAGGTGTGGCCGCCGAAAGTTACGACCTCAAGCTTTCCCTTGCCGTCCTTGAACGGGCGCACTTCATCCGGCTTATTGAACGTCTTGCGTTCCAACTTTCCAGCCATGATTTCCTCCATGTTCTTGTTGTTGGCGGAGCTTCCCCGGAAGCACGGTGATTGCCTGCTTCCGTGCGGAAGGTTAGACCCGGAATGGCCCGGCGTTCAACTGTTGGATGCCCCCCGGACACTGGGGCAGCCGGCGTCGCGCGGCCCGCGCCGTTGTGCCGCAGCCGGTACGAGTATATTCTCCGCGGCAACATTTCGCAGCGCATGCCGAAATGAACCCGGAGGATCCTGCCATGCAGCCCACCGCTGTCGCCGCCGCGATCGTGATCGCGGCAAGCCTCGCCCCGGCCGCTGCCAACGCTGAAAGCGTGCTGCGCATCCGGCCCTTCGGCGACGTCAAGACACTCGATCCGATCACCAACACCGACTACATGGTGCGCAACCACGGCTATTTCGTCTACGACACGTTGTTCGGCGTCGACGACAAGCTCGCCGTCAAGGGGCAGATGGTCGAGAGCTGGCAGGTCAGCGCCGACAACAAGGTGTGGACGTTCAAGCTGCGCGACGGCCTGGCGTTCCATGACGGGCAGCCGGAGACCGCCAGCGACGTGGTCGCCTCGATGAAGCGCTGGTGCGCGCGCGACGGGCTCGGCCAGCAGTTGCTGGCCCATGTGGCGACGCTGGAGGTGATCGATGCCGCCAGCTTCCGCATGACGCTGAACCGTCCCTGGGGGCTGGTGCTGGACGCGCTGGGCAAGCCCAGCAGCAATGTGCCGTTCATCATGCCGGCGCGCATCGCCGCGACCCCGCCGGACAAGAACATCGACGACCCCACCGGCTCCGGCCCGTTCATCATGAAGCGCGACGAGTGGAACGCGGGCTCGCGCATCGTCTATGTCCGCAATCCCGCCTATGTGCCGCGCTCCGAGCCGGCCAGCGGGTTCTCCGGCGGCAAGCGGGCCGGCTTCGACCGCGTCGAGCTGCTGATGCTGCCCGATGTGCAGACCGCGATGGGCGCCTTGATCAAAGGCGAGATCGACATCTTCGAGGAAGTTCCGCCGGACCTGCAGGCGGTGCTGCGCAAGCGCACCGACGTCAAGCTGGCGCGCCAGGACCAGGTTGGCCAGCAACAGGTGTTCCGCATGAACAGCCTGCAGCCGCCGTTCAACAACGCCAAGCTGCGCCTGGCCGTCGGCTACGTGCTGGACCAGAAGGAGATGCTGGCGGCCATCGGCGCCGATGCGAACATGGGGGTGCCTTGCCCGTCGTTCTACATGTGCTCGTCGCCGTACTTCACCGCCGCCGGCTGGCCGAAGCTCGACCTCGAGCGCGCCCGCGCGCTGGTGCGCGAGAGCGGCTACGACGGCACCCCGGTGGTGCTGCTCGATCCGACCGAAAACGGGGTGACGCATGCGCAGATGCTGGTGCTCGACCAGGAGCTGCGCTCGATCGGCCTGAAGACCGACGTGCAGGCGATGGACTGGGGCACCGTGACCAGCCGGCGGACCAAGAAGGAGCCGGTGGGACAGGGCGGCTGGTCCGGCTTCGTCTCCGGGCCGGCGGGGCCGGACATGATGGAGCCGCTCGGCCACATGGCGCTGCGCTCGAACTGCGACGGGGCGTGGTTCGGCTGGCCGTGCGACGCGCAGATCGAGACGCTGCGCGCGGCGTTCGGCGACACGCTCGACCTGGAAGGGCGCAAGAAGATCGCCGAGCAGGTGCAGCTGCGCGCGGTGGAGACGGCGCCGTACTGGCCGGTGATGAACTACTACCTGGTGCGCGGCTATCGCGCCAACCTGAGCGGGCTGCTCGATCCGCCCGCGACGGCCTACTGGAACGTGACGCGGCAATAGTTTTCCGGGCGGGGGGGGCGGCGTGGCTTCCCCCGCTGCCGCGCGGCCTGCGCCGCGAGTTCACGGCCGAAATCATCCGTCTCCGGCGGCGCCTGGGCCCTGCCCGCCGGACCGACCAGGACCAGCACCGGCACCGCAAATGCGGCTCTGCGCCGCTGCGCCCCACCGCCGGTAATCCATATCCCCCAGCCCTCGGCAAGCCATCCCCGCCTCGACCTGCATCAACCATCCCGGGGCGTTTACCGGACTTTCATTCCTGAAGGGCGATCATGGCAGCCTCCATCAGACCCCACTGACAGGCCCGCCACCCCATGCACATTCTCAGCCGCCTCAGAATCCGCACGAAGCTGGTATTGCTGCTTGGCCTGTCGACGCTCGCGCTGGTCGCCGCGATCGGCGTTGCGGCGTCGCTGATGCAGCAGCGCATGCTGACCGACCGCATCGA
>CAIMEK010000837.1 GCA_903839965.1 uncultured Acetobacteraceae bacterium
GAGCATGCGCTCGATGCGCTGGCGCGTGTGGGTGAGCCGGCGGCAGAGCGGGACGACGATGAGGGCGAAGCGCGGGTGGCGGGCGAAGCAGGCGGCGATGAGCTTGATGAGGGCGATGAAGAGGCCGCCGAGCCGGCCGGTGAGGTCGGGGAGCGGGGCTGGGGGAGGGAGGGGTGCGGGCTGCGCTGGCATGGGGTTGTTAGTATAGCTCGGTTAGCATATATAACGCAAGAGATATTTTTTCTAACGTGGTCGGGGCGGGGTTCGCGGGCGCAGCGTGAGCGCGGGTATCCTCTTTTTGCCGGCCCTTGCCCGGAGGGAACGGGGCGCTCTTGCTGGGGATGGCGGCGGCTGGGGGCCGGCCTGGACGGGCGGGCCGGGGCCTGTCATCGAGCGCGGCGACCGGCCGCAGGATGTGCTGATTCGAGGAGGCAGGGCGTGGCGCAAGCGATCGCCGTCGATGGCGCCAATGGCGTGCTGAGGCTGCCGCGCCGTTGGCATGGCATGCTGCCGGCGGTGTTCGTCGTCGGCGGGCCGTTTCGCTGTTGCCCGGATGATATGTTCGGCATCTGCCTGCTGGAGCGGTTTCCGAGCCCTTGTTCGGTGCAGGCGAGTGCCTGGTTGCAGGTGTGGGACTGGTCGGCGCCGAGGGTGCCGAAGGCCGAGGTCGAGCGGGTAGTGCTGCTGGCCCTGGAGAAGGCCCTCGATGCGCCGGTGTACGTGGGCTGTGCGGGCGGCTGGGGTCGCACCGGCATGTTCCTGGCGCTGATGACGAAGGTCTGGGGGATCGAGAATCCGGTGGCGTATGTGCGCCAGGTGTACTGCTCCCAGGCTGTCGATACGGGAGAGCAACTTAGATACGTGGACGATTTCGATGTTCGCTGGGTACGGCGCAAGTTGCGCGCGCTGGTCTGGCGCCGGTGGTTGCGCCGGTTAGGGGCCGGTTGAGGCGCTTGCCAAGGATGTTGCTGCTTTGGATTGGGCGCCGGCACGGCACGGCCGGGCTGGCAGGGGGGAATGGCGGGATTCGCGGGCGCGGCCTGAGCGCGGGCGAGTGGCGCGGCCGGGGCGGAAATCAAGACGGGCGAACCAGAGTTAGAGCGCGGATAACAAACGGCTTTTTTGGTGCATAGGTTAGGCACAGAATGGTAGGCGGAAAGGGCTTGCAACTATAGCTCTGTGGGCTATAGTTTATAGCGTTATGGTGTGGCGTGCGGATTTTCAAGACCAGATGGCTCAGGCGCTATGCGCGACGCGAGCGCATCGCGGATGAAAGCTTGCGGGAGGCGATCGAGCGGGCGGAACGCGGACTTGTCGATGCCGACCTTGGCGGCGGCGTCATCAAGCAGCGGGTTGCCCGCGTCGGGCAAGGCCGCTCCGGCGGCTATCGCCTGCTGGTGGCCTGGCGTGGCGGAGAGCGCGCCGTTTTTCTCTATGGCTTCGCCAAGTGCGAGCGGGAGAACATCGACGAGGACGAATTGCTGACGTTGCGCGAAATTGGCGCGGCCTGGCTGGCGGCGGATGCAGGACAGATCGCGCTCGCCTTGGACGAGGAGGCTTTGCAGGAGGTGCTCCATGAAGCGACAGACGCAACCTAGCAGGTTGACCAAGGCGTTGCTGGAGACGGCCGACGACATGCGGCGTGTCGGCGTGATGAGCACCGCGGCGCATGAGAAGATCACGCTGCGCCATCTTGGCAGCAAGGCGGACGCGGCGCCCGCGCCCATCACCGGCGACGAAATCCGCTCGCTGCGCGAAGGGGCGAACCTCAGCCAGGCCGTGTTCGCCCGCTACCTCAACCTCACCGTCGGCTATGTCTCGCAACTGGAGCGCGGCGCGAAACGGCCGACCGGCCCCGCGCTGGTGCTGCTGAACGTCATTCGGCACAGAGGGATTGATGCAATTCTGTGTCGCGAAAGCTGACGCCGAATGATTTACGGTTCCGCGCGGGCAAAGGCGGACGGCCAGAGCGGCGCGGCGCAGGTGGCCGCGTTGACGGCCGCCGGCCGCTTGCGACGGAGCGATGGATAGATGCAGCGGGATTCATCCACCCTGCGACGCGATGACGTTGCGACGGCGGATGACGGAGCCGCTTACGCCACGCAAGGGCGTGGCTGTCGCGGGCCTGCGCTCATCCGCCCTACAGCGCCTCGGCATTCCGGGCTACGCTTGCTGATGTTGACCGTGCTCGGCGGGCTGGCGGAGTTCGAGATGGAGCTTATCCGTGCGCGCACCGGGGAAGGCCGTGCCCGAGCCAAGGCGGGCGGCCAGAGTCTCGGCCGCCCGCGCAAGCTCACCCCGCACCAGAGGAAGGGAGCCCTCGCCCGCAAGGCGGACGGCGAGCCAGTGCGCGAGATCGCCCGAAGCTACAACGTCAGCGCGGCGACGATTTCGAGGTTATAGAGGTAATGACATCTGCTTTGCTGGCACTGATCGCAATTATCGGCGCATGGATCGCCCTTCAGCAGATGCTGATTGCCAGAGCGCGGCTGAATCACGACCTCTTTGAAAGACGCTTTGCTGTATACAATGCCACGCGGACTTACATCGTAGCTATGCTCAAAAATCAAGGGGGTACGCAGGAAGACGCTGTTAAATGGCACGAGGTCGCGCTGACCGCCCCGTTTATTTTCGAGAAAGGAATATCAGACTTTCTTGAGGAAGTCTCCACGCGAGGAAAAAGCATGAGAGCGCGTGTGGGTGACAAACCTATATATGAAGTGCAGAAATACGTTGGCGAATACAATGACAATTCTATGTGGTTCTACCGGAACTTCGAATCTCTTGAAGAAAGATTTCAGAACAGTATGAATCTATTCCGCCTAAGCCCGTTCTCTATAAATTATGCGTTACCGTCTTGGCTGCGCACAAGCCCGCGCCAGCCTGTCCGAGCAAACCAAAAACCCTTGCCCGGACCGTCCAAGGTGATAGACTAATAGCAGCGACGGGACGGCCTTTTCGACCCATCGCATCAGGAAAAGAGCGTGATGAAACAGGTAGTAGAACTCATACTTGTGGAGAATTCCACAGCCGGCAACAAACCAAAGAGTTTTGCGGCACAGACTGTTGAAATCCATCACGAGGCCGATACTGTTATCACCGGCGTGGATGGTCATACCAGTAGAGGCAGACACCCATCAAAGGTGCTTTGGCAAGGTGGAACGGCCAGTAATTTGGAAAATATTACCAACGTGAAGATAGTTGGCAATAATGGTGAAGTCTTGGTTGATGGCGAGTTAAACACCACCTATGGCGTACCGCGTGACATTGTTGGCGGTGTGGAATTCTTCGTCCTGAAACCCGACTGAACGAATTTTGGTTACCGAACAAACCCTGGAATGATAGACCGCGAAACGCATTTGCAGCCGTCCTCCCGGCCCGGCCATGTCCATTTCCCATCCAGAAACATACCCTTGACGACCTCGTATCGTTTGCCGTTGGCCGCCTTATGGGCCGCGTCCTGGCGAATATCTTTGGGCGAAGGTTTGTAAGTTGTCGTCTGGCATGGTGCTCCACTGTAAACCCAGAGCGCGTACTTTATACCGAGTGAAATCTGCTTCTCTCTATTGATGAGTGCAGTAGCTTTCTCATTCAAACTAATCGCTATCTCGCCCGCCCTGTTTTTTGTCATTCCGTTGATATTCATTTGCATGATAGTATTGCAAAGCGAACCCACGTCCCTTCCCCTGGAAATTGATCGCAGAGCGGCATCGTAGATTTGGTCGAATTCACATCCGTCGAACTCAGAAATGCTTTCAATGTTTTTTCTAAGATCGGATTTGACTGTCTCGGTTACTTTCTTGGAATCGAATTTCACGGTTGGAATGGCATAAGCCGGTTTCGCGGCCTCGGCAGGGGCCGCGGTGGGCTTTGGTTCCACGCCGCCTCTGATTGCTGACAAGAGTTTCGAGACCATCGACATGAGCCACCATCCCTCATCGCGGTCAGTGTAACTGCGGCGCCAGTGCGGGCAAGCCGCTTGGCCGAGCGTTACGATGCCGGGTTGCGATGCAGGACGGATCCCGGAATCGACCGACGGGCAGCACGTCAGCGCCGACGCCCAAGGGCGCGCGGGTTGCCCGGCGAATGTGGCGGCATGTCCTCGGACGCGATAAGCGAGCCCTATCGCGGGAGACCATCCGGCCCCGATCCCTATATATGACAATGTCCTTATTACATAGGGTGTTTCAAGGTATTGAAACCAGGGAAGGAAATGCGTCCGGCGCCCATGGTCGGCCAGCGAGCCGGTAGCCCGTATTTTCATGCGGGTTTCGGCGGGCAACGGCGGGGACCACCGCAAGGCCCCGCATCGGGAGGTGGGCCGGCGGCTGGCTCAGGTCTGGGCGGCGCCGTTCACGGCGAGCATTTGGCCGGAGATGAAACCGCCTTCGTCGGAGCAGAGCAGGGCAACCAGCGCGGCCACTTCGGCGGGCAATCCCGTGCGGCCGAGCGGAACCCGCTGCCGCGCGGCTTCCGCGGCGGTGTCCGCGGCCTCCTGCCCGTCCTTGCGGATGGGGCCAGGAGAGACGCTGTTCGCGGTGATGCCGTGGCGGCCGAACTCGTTGGCGATCGCCTTGGCCAGGCCCCAGCCAGCGTGCTTGGCGGCGGCGATGTGGGCGTATTCGGCGGCGCCGCGCAGCGCATACATGCCGGCAAAGTTGACGATGCGGCCCCAACGCTTTTCGACCATCCCGGGCAGGAAGGCCCGGGACAGCCAGAAACAGGCGTTGAGATTGACGTCGAGCACCGCCGCCCATTCGGCGTCGCTGATGGTCAGCAGCGGTTGGTGCGGGCGGAGGCCGGCATTGTTGACGAGGATGTCGATGCTGCCGAAGCGCTGCAAAGAGGCTTCGGCAAGTCGTTTCGCTTCCTGCGCGTTGCCGACGTCGCCCATGAGGACATGGGCCTCGACACCGTGGGCGCGCACCGCATCGGCGACGGCGGCACAGGCGGCCGCGTCGGCGCGGCCATTGAGGACGATGCTGTGGCCGGCTTGCGCCAGCTTGAGGGCGATGGCGCGCCCGATGTTCCTGC
>CAIMEK010000838.1 GCA_903839965.1 uncultured Acetobacteraceae bacterium
CTGCCCTTGGAATAGACATTGGCGGTGTCGAAGAAATTGATGCCGCCCTCAAGGGAACGCTTGATGAAGGGACGGCTGTCCTCCTCGTTCAGCGACCATGGCTGGTTGCTGCCCGGGCCGGGTTGGCCGTAGCTCATGCAGCCCAGGCAGATCCGCGATACCTCGAGGCCGGTACGACCCAGCTTCACGTATTCCATCGTTGCACTCCGTGTTGCGACCCCGGCCGCGCCGGAATCTGTGGGACCCGCACGCCGCGACTCACATCACCGGTGCGAGTTCGTGCGGGACATAAGGCTCCTCGAGCGAAGCGATCTCCTCGGGCGAGAGTTTGAGGGCGACCGCGGCCAGGGCATCCTCGATGTGCTGCATCCTGGTTGCCCCGACGATGGGCGCGGTGATCATCGGTTTGCTCAGCATCCACGCCAGCGCTACCGACGCCCGCGGCACGCCGCGCTGGGCCGCGAGTTGCGCCACCCGTGCGGCAACCTCCCGGTCGGCATCCGCGGAGGCCGGATAAAGCCGCTTGCCGAGCTGGTCGGTTTCCGAGCGCGCGGTGGCGTCGTCCCAGTCGCGGGCGAGGCGGCCCTTGGCGAGCGGGCTCCAGGGAATCACGCCGATACCTTCGGCCAGGCACAACGGCAGCATCTCGCGCTCTTCCTCGCGGTAGAGCAGGTTGTAGTAGTTCTGCATGCTGACGAAGCGCGTCCAGTTGTGGCGTTCGGCGACCTCCAGCGCCTTGGCGAACTGCCAGGCGAACATCGACGACGCACCGATGTAGCGTGCCTTGCCGGCCTTGACGACGTCGTGCAGCGCCTCCATCGTTTCCTCGATCGGCGTGGTGCTGTCCCAGCGATGGATCTGGTAGAGATCGACATGGTCCATGCCAAGGCGCTGCAGGCTGGCATCGATCTCCGCCATGATCGCGCGGCGTGACAGCCCGGCGCCGTTCGCGCCCGGGCGCATGCGGGCATGGACCTTGGTGGCGAGGACGAATTCCTCGCGGCGGGAGAAATCACGCAGCGCCCGGCCGACGAATTCCTCGCTGGTGCCGTCGGAATAGACGTTCGCGGTATCGAAGAAATTGATACCACCCTCCAGCGCCGCGCGGATGAACGGACGGGTGGCTTCCTCGTTCAGCGACCAGGTGTGCAGGCCGCGCTCGGGCACGCCGTAGCTCATGCAGCCCAGGCAGATTTGCGACACCTCAAGGCCGGTGCGGCCCAGCTTCACGTATTCCATCGGTTGCACTCCTGATCGGAAGCGTTCCGCCGTTGTGCGACGGAACGCGCGGTTGCGGGCTAGGCGGCTTCGTAGCCGATGATGGCCTTGATCTCCTGGTACTCGTCGATCCCCCATCTGCCCCGTTCGCGCCCGTTGCCGGACTGCTTGTAGCCGCCGAACGGAGCGGCCCGGTCGGCGGCGGGATAGTTGAGGAACACATTGCCGGCCCGCAGGTGCGCCGCCACCCGGCGCGCGTGCCTGAGATCGGCGGACTGCACGTAGGCGGCCAGTCCGTACGGCGTATCGTTCGCCATGCGGATCGCATCCGCCTCGTCGCGATAGGGCAGGATGCAGAGCACCGGCCCGAAGATTTCCTCGCGCGCGATCGTCATGTCGTTGCGCACGCCGCCGAACACGGTTGGCCGCACATAGTAGCCGCGGTTGAGGTGCCCGGGCCGGCCGAGGCCGCCGGTGACCAGTTCCGCACCTTCCTCGATGCCTGCCTTGATGAGGCGCTGGATCTTGTCGAACTGCGCGCGCCCCGCCACCGGCCCGAGATCGGTGCGTTGGTCGCGCACATCGCCGACCACCAGGCTTTCGGTCGTCGCTTTGGCGATTTCCTTCGCCTCGTCGTGGCGCTCGGCGGGGACGAACATGCGGGTTGGCACATTGCATGACTGGCCGCTGTTGCCCATCATGCCAAGCACGCCCTTGCTGACGGCGGCCTGGAAATCGACGTCCGGCAGCAGGATGTTGGCGGACTTGCCGCCGAGCTCCTGGGTCACCCGCTTCACCGTCGCGGCCGCCGCCTGGGCGAGCAGCACGCCGGCGCGGGTCGAGCCGGTGAACGACATCATGTCGATGTCGGGATGCGCCGACATGGCGGCGCCCACCACGTCGCCCGTGCCCTGCACCATGTTGTAGACGCCCGCCGGCACCCCGGCCGCGTGCATCGCTTCCGACCAGATGATGGCGCTCAGCGGCGCGATCTCGGACGGCTTCAGCACCATCGTGCAGCCGCCGGCGATCGCCGGCGCGATCTTGCTGACGATCTGGTTGATCGGCCAGTTCCACGGCGTGATCAGGCCCACCACGCCGATCGGCTCGCGCACGATCAGGGTGCTGCCCTGCATCTCTTCGAAGCGGTAGCTTTCCAGCACGTCGATCATCGACTGCAGGTGTTCGACCCCGGCGGCCGACTGGCGCTCGTAGCCGAACCTGATCGGGGCGCCCAATTCCTGCGCGAGCGCCTCGGCGATGTCGTGGCGCCGCTTGGCGTATTCGGCCAGCATGGCGCGCAGCAGGTCCAGGCGTTGCTTGCGGGTGGTGCGGGCAAAAGCCGGAAATGCGGCGCGCGCGGCGCCAACCGCCCGGTCGACATCCGCCGGGCCGCCCACCGCGATGCGCGTGAAGGGGACCTCGGTCGACGGATCCACCACGTCGAGCAGGGCCGGCTGCAGCGGCGCCGTCCACGTCCCGTTCACGTAGTGCTGTTGTTCGTGTTGCATCCAAAGGTCCTTATTGCGCGGTTTGCCGGGGAGGCCGGCAGTGTCCGGCATCGGCTCCCGCTCCGCGGGCCGCATATCGCGCCCCGCCTCGGGGGCCCCTATACTCCCGAACCCGATGGCCGGGAAAGCCACCGGCCCCGACAGGCGCCCGACGTTGCAGCAAAGGAGATCGCACGATGAGCCTCCACCCCGCCCTGGCCGCCGGCCGCGTGGCCGTCATTACCGGTGCCGCCAACGGCATCGGCCTGGCAACCGCCAGGCGATTCGCCGCGATGGGTCTCAGGGTATGCCTCGCGGACTGGTCCGCCGAGGCGCTCGAACGCGCCGCGGCGGAGGTTGCCGCGGTCGCGCCGGGCGGCCATGCGGCCGTGCTTGCCGTGCCCACCGATGTCAGCAAGCTCGAGCAGGTGGAAGCCCTGAAGCAGGCCGTGTACGGCGCGTTCGGCGAAGTGGGCGTGCTGATGAACAATGCCGGGACGGCGCCGGGCGGCAGGCCGTGGGAGCACATCGACC
>CAIMEK010000839.1 GCA_903839965.1 uncultured Acetobacteraceae bacterium
CGCCGGGCGGCCCTCGATGCCACCGTCGAGCACCGACTTCAGCGCCTTGTAGTCGGCATCCTCGCGTTCGAACGAAAGGTCGTCGCAGAAGATCAGGCAGCGCCGGACCTCCCCGCGCAGCCGGCGCAGCAGGTCGGGCAGTCCGGTGATGTCCTCGCGGTGGATCTCGATCAGCGCCAGGCTGCCCGGGTGGGCGGCGTTGGCGGCGGCGTGGGCCGCCTTCACCAGCGAGGACTTGCCCATGCCGCGGGCGCCCCACAGCATGGCGTTGTTGGCCGGCAGGCCGCGCGCGAAGCGCAGCGTGTTCTCCAGGATGATGGATTTCTGCCGCTCGATGCCTTTCAGCAGGTCGATGTCCACGCGGGCGACGCGCGCCACCGGCGCCAGGTGGCCGCCGGTGGCGGGCGGCGCGGCAGGGTGCCACACGAAGGCTTCGGCGCCGGCGAGGTCCAGCCGGGGCGGCGGGGGCGGGGCAAGACGCTCCAGGGCCTCGGCGATGCGCGTGGCGGCGTCCAGCAGGCGCTGATCCATCGGGGGAGGGCTTTCGGGAAGCTTGACGTTCGGGGGGCGGAAACTATGGTCCCGTCCGACTCATAGCAACCCGGAACCCCAGATGCTCATTTCCCCCGCCTACGCCCAGGACGCCGGTGGCGCCTTCGGTACCATGACGCAGTTCCTGCCGCTGATCCTGATATTCGCGGTGTTCTATTTCCTGCTGATCCGCCCGCAGCAGCAAAAGCAGAAGCAGATCAAGGCGTCGCTGTCGGCGCTGAAGCGCGGCGACCGGGTGGTGACCGGGGGCGGCATGCTGGGCATGGTGAGCAAGCCACCCAGGAGCGCCGAGGACCGCGAGATCGAGGTGGAGATCGCGCCGAACGTGCGCATCACGGTGCTGCGCGAAACCATCAGCGCGGTGATCAATCCGACGCCCGCCAACGACACCAAGCCGCGCCCTACCGGGTCCGAAAGCCCGGTGCCGGGGATCGGCGGCATGCTGAAGGGGTTGTTCGGCAAGAAGTAAGGCTGAAAAAGGGGCCCCTGGCGGCGGGGCCCCTGTTCGCGGTTCAGCCCAACTGGGCGGCGGCGAACTCGTAGTTGGCCAGCTTGTCCAGCCAGTTCTGCGCGTAGTCGGGCCGGCGGTTGCGGAAGTCGAGATAGTAGCCGTGCTCCCAGACATCGAGCACGATCAAGGCCTTGCCTTCACCCGTGACGAGCGGGGTGGAGGCATTGGCGGTCTTGGTGATCTTCAGCTTGCCGTCGGGCGCCAGCACCAGCCAGGCCCAGCCGGAGCCGAACTGGCCGATGGCGGCGGCCTTGAAGGCCTCCTTGAACGCCGACAGCGAGCCGAAATCCTCGATCAGCTTGCCTTCCAGCTTGCCGGGGACGCCGCCGCCGGTGGGCGACATGCTCAGCCAGGCCAGGCTGTGGTTCCAGTGCTGGCCGGCATTGTTGAACACCGGCGCCATGTCGGCCTTGCCGTGCGCGAGCTGGATGATCGCTTCCAGCGACTTGCCCTGGAGCGCGGCGTTCTTCTCGACGAAACCGTTCAGCGCGGTCACATACGCCTGGTGATGCTTGTCGTGGTGCAGCTCCAGCGTCTCCTGGCACATGCCGCGCCCGGCGAGCGCATTGTGCGAGTAGGGCAGGGATGGAAGTTCAAAGGCCATTGAGGGTAACTCCGAGCTGGGTTGCGTTCTGTGGACGCAACATGGGCGGACGCGGCCGGACGACGCCGCAACGAAGGTGTGGCCTAGCTATGGACGCGGGGGGGCCGCGTCAACCCGGCGCGGGTACAAGCTTGCGCGCGTAGATCATCGCGGGAGCGGCATGAGCGGGGACAGCCTGCTGGATTTCGTGCGGCGACACGACTTCGACCGGTTCTGGTGCACGCTGTTCGCACCGCCGGAGCGGCGCGGCGTGCTGCTGGCGCTGTATGCCTTCAATCACGAGCTGGCGCGGGCCCGCGAGGCGGTGCGCGAGCCGCCGCTGGCGCTGATCCGGCTGCACTGGTGGCGCGAGGTTGTCGAGGGCGCGCGCCGCCGCCACGAGGTGGCCGGGCCGCTGGGCGAGGCGCTGGACGCCGGCGCGCTGCACGCGCCGGACCTGCTGACGATGGTGACGGCGCGCGAGGCCGAGGCCGAACCGGCCATAGCCGGTCGGGCGGAATGGCAGGCCTATGTGGAAGGAACGGCCGGCATGCTGGCGGTGGCGGCCGGGCGGGCGCTCGGCGCGGAGCCGGCGGTGTTGGTTGGGCTGGCCGATCTGGGCACCGCCTATGGGGTGGCGGGGCAGTTGCGCAGCGTGCGGGCGTTGGCGCGCCAGGGACGCTGCCTGCTGCCCCAGGACATGCTGGCCGCGCATGGGCTGACCGTGCACGACGTTGTGGCGGCGCCGGACGGGCCGGCGGTGCCCCCGGTGCTGGCGGAGTTGGCGGAGTGGGGCCGGCAACGGTTGCGCCGCGGGGCCGGGCGCCTGCCACGCTC
>CAIMEK010000840.1 GCA_903839965.1 uncultured Acetobacteraceae bacterium
CCCATGCCGCCGGGCCCACCACCGGGACCCATGCCGCCCGGCCCGCCACCAGGGCCACGGCCATTCGGCCCGCCCATCATGCCGTGGTGCCCGAACATCCGCTCCATGCCGGGCAGCCTCGGCCCGGCAACGGTCTGCGTGTGCTCCTTGTCCGCGCCCAGCGCCTGCGCGGCGACGATCTTGCCGAGCGGCCCCGCATAGCCCGGGCCGCGCACGAACAGGGTCTGCCCCGGCGCCAGCTGGGCGGCGAATTTCTGCACCTCGGGCGGCGGCAGGCGGACGATGGTGCCGTCGCTCAGCAGCACGCCGTTGACGTCGCCGCGTGGGCTGTGCAGTTGCGACTTCACCTGGCCCGTCGCCTCCACCTGCAGCAGCCCGGCGCGCGGCCCGTGCGGCCCGCCCATCACGGTGCCGCCGCTGGCGTCGTTGGTCACCGAACCGGCCAGCACCAGCGCGGTCGCCCGCGCCTTCAGGCCATGGATGGTCACCGCGTCGCCTGGCTTCACCGTGTAGACGAGCTGCGTGGACAGCCGCGGGGCGACATACACTTCCGTGCCGTCGGCGAGGATCAGACCGTCGACCTCGCCGCGCGGGGTGAGCAGGTACTGCGCCACCTTCCCCTTCACTTCGGGAAGCTGCGCCGGGTCGTACACCGGCGCCTGCTGCGCCATCGCTATCCCGGCCGCGCCGCCGGCGATCAGGGTCGCCGCGAGCAGGGCATATCTGAACTTCATCGTGTCCTCCGTGCGGGCCCGGATGGCCCATGCCTCCCCCTCCGCAAGCCCCGTGCCACTCGCCAGCCCTTTGCGATCACTGGGTTTTCGGCCGTCCCTCGCCGACCGACCCGTCCGCCTCGCCGACTCCTCCTGTCCGGTTTGCGGACACATCGAGGTCGTACCGCCGCATCTTCTCGTACAGCAGTTGCCGGTGGATGTTCAGCCGCCGCGCCGCCTCGGCCCGGTTGCCGCCACACGCCGCCAGCGCCCGGCGGATCAGTTCGCTCTCCAGCCGTGCCACCGCCGCCGGCAGGTCGCCGGCCAGCCAATCCGTCGCCGTCGTCGTCGCCTCCCCGGCCAGAAAGGCGAAATCGGCCGCCGACAGCACCGCCAGCGGCGCCAGCACGGCGGCCCGCTCCATCGCATTGCGCAACTCGCGCACGTTGCCCGGCCACGGATGCGCCAGCAGCCGCGCCGCCGCCTCGCCGGACAGCCGCCGCCCGCCGCCGGCGCGCGCCAGGAAATACTCGGCCAGCGGCAGAATGTCGGACAGCCGCTCGCGCAGCGGCGCCAGATGCACCGGCACCACGCCGATGCGATAGAACAGGTCCTCGCGGAACTCGCCCTTCGCCACCATGGCGCGCAGGTCCCGATGCGTCGCCGCCAGGATGCGCACGTCCACCGCCACCGGCTTGCCGCCCACCGGCACCACCATGCGGTCCTGCAGCACCCGCAGCAGCTTGGCCTGCATGGCCAGGTCCATGTCGCCGATCTCGTCGAGGAACAGCGTGCCGCCGTCGGCCTCGCGGAAACTGCCCGCGCGGTCGGCGATGGCGCCGGTGAATGCGCCCCGCGCATGGCCAAACAACTGGCTCTCCAGCAGCGGACCGGGAATGGCGGCGCAGTTCACCGCCACGAAAGCCCGCCCGCCGCGCCGCCCGTGCCGATGGATGGCGCGCGCCACCACCTCCTTGCCGGTGCCGGTCTCCCCGGTGATCAGCACCGTGGTTTCGCTGTCGGCCAGCCGCCCGATCGACTTCTGCACCTCGCGCATCGGTCCCGACGAGCCGACCAGCTCGTCCTCGCCCACCTCGGGCGGCGCCGTCGCGGCCCGGGCGGGGGCCGGCAACATGCGGGCGACCAGTGCCGCGAGGTCGTCGCGCCCCACCGGCTTGGCCAGATGGTCGACCGCACCCAGCCGCATCGCCTCGATGGTGTTGTCCGCCGTCGGCACCGCGGTCAGCACCGCCACCGGCGGCGGCGCGGGCAGCGTGCGCATGCGGCGCAGCACCTCGATACCGTCGATGCCCGGCATGCGCAGGTCGAGCAGCACCGCGTCGATCCCGCCTTTCGCCAGCCGCGCCAACGCGGCCGCGCCATCCCCGGCCTGCACCGGCTCGTGGCCGAGGTCGCCCAGCGTCTCCGCGATGCCCTCGCGCAACGCCTCGTCGTCGTCGACGATCAGGATGCGGGCCATGGCAATTCCAACCGGAAGGTGGCGCCCCTGCCGCCGCCGCCGGGATCGGCCAACCGCAATCGCCCGCCTTGCACTTCCGCCAACTCGCGCGCGATCGACAGGCCCAGTCCGGTGCCGTCCGCGCGACCGGTCACGAACGGCTCGAACAACGTGTCGCGCAGCGCCGGCTCCACCCCCGGCCCGGCATCCTGCACCGTGATCCGCACGCATCCCTCCACCACTTCGCCCCGCAGCACCACCGGCGCCTCCGCCGGCGAATGCTGCCGCGCATTGGTCAGCAGCGAATCGAGCGCCCGCCGGGTCAACGCCGGGTCGAGCCGCCCCCGCGCCCCCGCCACCGCCTCCGCCACCACCCCGGGATGGTCGGCCGCGCAGGATTGCAGGAAAGCCGCCAACTCGACCTCCTCCACCTCCGGCTCGCGCCGCTGCGTCATGGCCAGCAACTCGCCGATCAACCGGTCGAGCCGGGCGATCTGCGCCAGGATGGCCTCCAGCGCATGCCGCCGCCGCGCCTCGTCCCCCGCCAGCGCATTCTCGGCGCGCAGCCGCATCGCCGCGATCGGGTTGCGGATCTCGTGCGCCACCCCCGCCGCCACCCGGCCCAGCGCGGCCAGCCGCTCCGACAGCGCCACCCGTGCCGCCAACGCCTCGGACCGCTGGCGCGCCTCGGCGAGCCGGGAGCCGGCCGTGTTCAGCGCCGCCACGATGCGGTCCAGCTCGCGCTCGCCGGTGGGGGCGAGGCGCGGCAACTGCCCGGCTTCGTGGCTGGCCAAAGCCGTCTCGATGCCGCGCACATGACGCGCCCACGACACCTGCAACCCGGTCAGCAAGGCGGTGATCGCCAGCATCAACGCCAGCAACACGGCCAAAGCCCCCTCCAACGCCCCCAGCCCGCGAACCTCCAGCAGCGGCACCGCCGCAAACGCCGCCAACCCCGTCACCGGCCCCGCCAACGGGCACGCCGCCAACCCCACCGGCCCCGCCACGGTCTCCGCCCGCGCCATCGCGGTGCGATCCTCGGCCAGCGCATCGCCGGCCACGTCCTCGACCGCCGCGTCCAACCCGCCCAGGCGCTCGCCGACATCGGCCAGCACACCCTCCCCCGTACGCCAGATGCCGGCCTGCGACGGCGACCCGGACGTCAGGGTGATGGCCAGCAAACCTTGCAGGTCGCGCCGGAACGCGGCGTCGCCCGCCGCCGGAGCCGGCCCGGCCCAGCCGGCGGCATAAAACCCCCACTGCTCGGCCACCAACTCACACATGCGCGCCGCCACCGCCTCGGCCCGCCCGGCCTGCGCCGACGCCGACTGGCGATACAACGACATCAACAACACCCCCACCGCCAACGAAGCAGCGAGCGAGAGCACCCAAAGCAAAGCCAACCGTGACCGAAGCGAGCGCACGGGAGCATGGTGCGCCAGCGGACGAAAGGAAGGAAGACCAGGGGCCTTCGCCCCTGGACCCCACC
>CAIMEK010000841.1 GCA_903839965.1 uncultured Acetobacteraceae bacterium
ATGTTCGTCACCACGGCCAACAGCCTGCGCATGCCGCAGCCGCTGATGGACCGCATGGAGATCATCCGCATCCCCGGCTACACCGAGGACGAGAAGGTTGAAATCGCCAAGCGCCACCTGATCGCCAAGCAGGCGGAGGCGCACAGCCTCAAGCCGACCGAGTGGTCGATCAACGAGGACGCGCTGCGCGAGCTGATCCGCTACTACACGCGCGAGGCCGGGGTGCGGAACCTCGAGCGCGAAATCGCCGGCCTGGCGCGCAAGGTGGTTCGGGAGATCGTTGCCAAGAAGACCAAGAAGGTCGCGATCACCCGCAAGAACGTCGAGAAATACGCCGGCGTGCGGCGCTTCCGCTACGGCGAGGCCGAGGCCGAGGACATGGTGGGCGTGGTCACCGGCCTGGCCTGGACCGAGGTGGGCGGCGAGATCCTGACCATCGAGAGCGTGCTGCTGCCGGGCAAGGGCAACGTCAAGCACACCGGCAAGCTGGGCGACGTGATGCAGGAAAGCGTGTCCGCGGCGCTGTCCTACGTGCGCAGCCGGTCGATCAGTTTCGGCATCAAGCCGACCCTGTTCGAAAAGCGCGACATCCACGTGCACGTGCCGGAGGGCGCCACGCCGAAGGATGGGCCGTCGGCGGGCATCGCGATGGCCACCTCGATGATCAGCATCCTCACCGGCATCCCGATCCGGCGCGATGTTGCCATGACCGGGGAGATCACGCTGCGCGGGCGGGTGCTGCCGATCGGCGGGTTGAAGGAGAAGCTGCTGGCGGCGCTGAGGGCCGGCATCACCACGGTATTCATCCCCAAGGAGAACGAGAAGGACCTGGCGGAGATACCGGACAATGTGAAGAAGCACCTCAGGCTGGTGCCGGTGGCGCACGTGGACGAGGTCATCGCGCAGGCCCTGGTGCGCAAGCCGGAGCCCATCGAGTGGGTGGAACCGCCGGAGCCAGCGGCCGCGCCGCCGCCGCCGCCGGAGGCCGTTACCGGCGCGCCGCTGCCGCATTGACGCGCGGTTAAGCGGTTGCCGACAGCATGGCGACCGCCGGAATGGCTCCGGCGGTCGCCTGTTTTGGCAAAAATGCAAAAAATCGGCGGATTCCCGCGGTGCTCGCCGTGGGTTTCGTTGACGGCGCGGAAAATGGACCTCTAGTGTCGCGCGGCCCGGGCCGCGAATCGGCTGGCCGGGACATGTAACGGCGGTAACGTCAGCGTAGGGGACTTTGCAGTGAACAAAATGGATCTGGTTGCCAAGGTGGCGGAGACGGCGGAACTTTCCCGCGGCAAGGCGGCCGAGGCCGTGGACGCCGTGCTGGACGCCATTCAGGCAGGCCTGAAGGACAGCGGCGAAGTGCGCCTGGTCGGGTTCGGCACCTTCGAGACGGTGAAGCGCAAAGCCTCGATCGGCCGCAATCCGCGGACCGGCGAGCAGATCCAAATCGAGCCCTCGACCTCGGTGAAGTTCAAGGCCGGCAAGGCACTGAAGGACTCGGTCGTCTGATCCGCGCGGGCGGTTAGCTCAGCGGTAGAGCATCTCGTTTACACCGAGAGGGCCGGCGGTTCGAACCCGTCACCGCCCATTCCTCCCGATTGGCGGGAGGAGGTTCTTCGGAGGACGCCGGCCGGCGGCCCTTTCTTGCAACGCGCGCTTGACGCTTTGCCCCGGCCGCTTTACATCCCGCCGCCTCGCTGCTGCGGGTGTAGCTCAGTTGGTTTAGAGCGCCGGCCTGTCACGCCGGAGGTCGCGGGTTCGAGCCCCGTCACTCGCGCCAGCAGCGGATCGTCGTAAAATCAATGGTTCGCTGCGCCGCACCCTATGGCCGGACGGCCGGGTTGTGGTTAATGTCCCGGCCACGACGCGGGGGGGATGAGCCTCGCGGTCTGTCCGGCTCGGGGTTGGGCAGGTGCACGACGAGGAGCCGAAAAATGGCGCCGATCCTGGCCGAGTATTTTCCGATCCTGGTGTTCATCGGCATCGCCGGCGGGATCGCCGTCGCCATGCTCGGCACCTCCCTGGTCGCCGCCCGGCAGAACCCATATCCCGAGAAGCTGTCGCCGTACGAGTGCGGCTTCGAGCCGTTCGATGATGCCCGCCGGCGCTTCGACGTGCGCTTCTACCTGGTCGCCATCCTGTTCATCATCTTCGACCTGGAAGTCGCATTCCTGTTCCCCTGGGCGGTCAGCCTGTCCGACATCGGCCTGTTCGGTTTCCTGTCGATGCTGGGCTTCCTGGGCGTGCTGACGGTCGGCTTCATCTACGAGTGGTGCAAAGGAGCCCTCGATTGGGAGTGACGACGATGAGCCCCGCCGATACCGCGCTCTCCCGGCCTGACGCCCTGGCCCCCGGTGCCGCCCAGGATGCCGTGATCAAGGGCATCACCGGCGAGATCGAGAACAAGGGTTTTGTCGTCGCCAATCTCGACAAGCTGGTGAACTGGGCCCGCACCGGCAGCCTGTGGCCAATGACGTTCGGGCTGGCCTGCTGCGCCATCGAAATGATCCACGCCTACATGCCGCGCTACGACCTGGACCGCATGGGCATCATTCCGCGCGGCTCGCCGCGGCAGAGCGACGTGATGATCGTGGCCGGCACGTTGACCAACAAGATGGCCCCGGCGCTGCGCAAGGTGTACGACCAGATGCCGGAGCCGCGCTGGGTGATCAGCATGGGAAGTTGCGCCAACGGCGGCGGCTACTACCATTATTCCTACTCCGTGGTGCGCGGCTGCGACCGCGTGGTGCCGGTGGACATCTACGTGCCGGGCTGCCCGCCCACGGCCGAAGCACTGGTTTACGGAATCATGCAGTTGCAGAAAAAGATCCGCCGCACCGGGACGATTCTCCGTGGCTGAGGCGCAGGGAACGGCCCCGCTGCTGGAGGCCGTGGCCGCCTTGCCCGGCGTGCTGCGCACCTACCTTGAAAAGGACGAGCCGGTTGCCCTGGTGGAGCGCGCGCACCTGCCCGGCGTGATGCAGGCCCTGCGCGACCGCCCCGGCCTGCAATTCGAGCAGTGCATGGATGTATGCGGGGTGGACTGGCCCGAGCGTGCCGAGCGTTTCGACGTGGTCTACAACCTGCTGTCGGTGTCGCTGAACCAGCGCCTGCGGGTGATCGTGACCACCGACGAGGCGCATCCGGTGGCTTCGGTGTGGACGCTCTGGCCGGCGGCGACGTGGTGGGAGCGCGAGGCCTGGGACCTGTTCGGCATCGTCTTCGAGGGCCAGCCCGACCTGCGGCGCATCCTCACCGATTACGGTTTCGAGGGGCATCCGTTGCGCAAGGATTTTCCGCTCACCGGCTATGTCGAGCTCCGCTACGACGAGGAGCGCCAGCAGGTCGTCTACGAACCGGTGCGGTTGACCCAGGATTTCCGCAGCTTCGATTTCCTCTCGCCGTGGGAGGCCATGACCACGCTGCCGGGCGATGAGAAGGTGCACGGAACCCGCGGCGGGGAGGGCGGCGCATGACCGAAACGATTGCCAACCCCACGCCGGGCAAGACCGTCGAGTTCGACGGCCACGCGCTGAATTTCGGTCCGCAGCATCCGGCCGCGCATGGCGTGCTGCGGCTGATCCTGGAAATGGACGGCGAGGTGGTGGAGCGCGCCGACCCGCATATCGGCCTGTTGCATCGCGGCACCGAGAAGCTGATCGAGTACAAGACCTACATGCAGGCGGTGCCGTATTTCGACCGGCTGGACTACGTCAGCCCGATGTCCGAGGAGCACGCTTTTGCCCTGGCCACCGAGAAGCTGCTGGGCATCGAGGCGCCGGAGCGGGCCAAGTGGATCCGCACGCTGTTCGCCG
>CAIMEK010000842.1 GCA_903839965.1 uncultured Acetobacteraceae bacterium
CGAGGGCCGCGGCGCGCTGATTCCGTTTCTGGAGGCCTGGGACCCGGATCCCGCCACCTCGATGGCCATTCTGCGGGGCATGCCCGCCGCCGGGGCCGACCTGATCGAGATCGGCTGCCCGTTCACCGACCCGATGGCCGACGGCCCCACCATCCAGGCCGCCGGCAAGCGCGCGCTCGCGGCCGGCGCCAACATGGCGCACACGCTCGCCATGGTGCGCGAGTTCCGCCACGAGGACACCGCCACGCCGATCGTGCTGATGGGCTACCTCAACCCCATCCTGTCCTACGGGCCCGAACGTTTCTGCACCGATGCCGCCGCCTGCGGCGTGGACGGGCTGATCGTGGTCGACCTGCCCACCGAGGAGGCCGCGCTGCTGGCGCCGCACGCCGCCGAGCACGAGCTCGACATCATCCGCCTGATCGCCCCCACCACCGACGAGCGACGGTTGCCGCATGTGTTGGCCGGCAGTTCCGGCTTCGTCTACTATGTCAGCATCACCGGCGTCACCGGCACGCGCACCGCCACCGCCGACGAACTGGCCACGGCCATTCCGCTGATCCGCCGCTTCACCGACCTGCCGATCGCCATCGGATTCGGCGTGCGCAGCGGCGAACAGGCGGCCGCCGCGGTGCGGGTGGCGGATGCCGCGGTGGTGGCCTCCGCGCTGATCGACACGCTGGCGAAAAGTCTCGATGGGCGCGGGCATGCCGGGCCGGACACCGTCCGCCGCGTGCTCGACCAGGTGCGCGAACTGGCCGCGGCTGTGCGCGCCGCCCGCATGCCGGCGTAGGGAGTTTTCCGATGAGTTGGCTTACCGAGTTCGTCCGCCCCCGCATCCGCACCCTGCTCGGCCGCCGCGACGTGCCGGAGAACCTGTGGGTGCAGTGCCCGGCCTGCCAGCAGATGCTGTACCATACCGAGCTGGCGCGGGCGATGAAGGTGTGCGCGCATTGCGGCCACCACCTGCGCGCCAAGGCCATCGAGCGGCTGGGCTGGACCTTCGACGACGGCGCCTTCACCCGCATCGAGCTGCCCAAGGTGCCGGCCGACCCGCTGCGCTTCCGCGACGCCAAGCGCTACACCGACCGGCTGCGCGAGGCGCGCGAGAAGACCGGGCTGGACGATGCCATCGTGGTGGCGCACGGCCTGATCGGCGGCCAGAAGGCGGTGGTCGCGGTGATGGAGTTCGAGTTCATCGGCGGCTCGATGGGCGCCGCGGTCGGCGAGGGCCTGGTGGCCGCCGCCCGGCTCGCCGTGCTGCAGGAAGCGGCCCTCATCGTCTACACCGCCTCCGGCGGCGCCCGCATGATGGAAGGCACCATCAGCCTGATGCAGATGCCGCGCAGCGTCATCGCCACGCGCCTGGTCAAGGAAGCCGGGCTGCCCTTCATCACCGTGCTGACCGACCCCACCACCGGCGGCGTCACCGCCAGCTTCACCATGCTGGGCGACATCCAGATCGCCGAGCCGAATGCCGAGATCGGCTTCGCCGGGGCGCGGGTGATCAAGCAGACCGTGCGGGAGGATCTGCCGGAAGGCTTTCAGCGCTCCGAATACCTGCACCAGCACGGCGTGCTCGACATGGTGGTGCCGCGCGGCGAACTGGCCGCCACGCTGGGCCGGCTGCTGTCGCTGCTGCGCGTGAAGGCGCTCGAACCGGCGGCCTGATCCCGTGAGCGACAATCCGCCGCAGGGCCGCTTCGCCCCGGTGGTGCGGCGGCTGCACGCGCTGCACCCCCGGATGATCGACCTCAGCCTGTTCCGCCTGCAGGCACTGCTGGACAAGCTCGACCATCCCGAACGCCGCCTGCCGCCGGTGGTGCATGTGGCCGGCACCAACGGCAAGGGCAGCGTCTGCGCCTTCCTGCGCGCCATCGGCGAGGCCGCCGGCTGGCGCGTGCATGTCTATACCTCGCCGCATCTGGTGCGTTTCAACGAGCGCATCCGGCTGGCCGGGCGCATCGTCGAGGACGACGCGCTGGCGGCGGTGCTCGACGAAGTGGAGCGGCGCAACGCCGGCGCCGAGATCACCGTGTTCGAGTTGCTCACCGCCGCGGCGTTCCTGCTGTTCTCCCGTGTGCCCGCCGAGCTGGCGGTGCTGGAGGTGGGGCTGGGCGGACGCTACGACGCAACCAACGTGATCCCATCTCCCGCCGCCGCCGTCATCGCCTCCATTTCGATCGACCACCGCGACTTCCTGGGCGACACGCTCACCGCCATCGCCGGCGAGAAGGCCGGCATCATGAAGCCCGGCGTGCCGGTGGCGACCGGGCTGCAGGACCCGGCGGTGCGCGACGTGCTGCGTGCCGAGGCCGCCCGGGTCGGCGCGCGTCTGCTGGAACGTGGTCGCGACTGGAGCATCGTCCCGACCGCGACCGGGCTGGCCTATGCGGATGGCCTCGGCATGCTGGACCTGCCGGCGCCTGCCCTGCCCGGCCCGCACCAGGCCGACAATGCCGGCATCGCCGTGGCGGCGGCGCGGGCCGGGCTGCACCTCCCCGGCCCGGCGATCGCGCGCGGTCTCGCCACGGCGGACTGGCCGGCGCGGCTGCAGCGCCTTTCCGGCCGCCTCGCCGCCCCGCTGCCGCCGGGCTGGGAGCTGTGGCTGGACGGCGGCCACAACCCGGGCGCCGGCGCGGCCCTGGCCGAGCACCTGTCCGCTTCCGACCGGCCGACCCACCTGATCGTCGGCATGAAGCGGGGCAAGGACTCGACCGACTTCCTGCGCCCGCTGCTGGCGCACGCGGCGACGGTGTGGGCGGTGGCGGAGCCCGGCCAGCATCTGGCCATGCCGGTCGAGGACATCATCGCCGCCTCCGGCGGGGTGGCCCGCCCCGGCCCGACGGTCGCCGCGGCGCTGGCGGCCGTCACCCGCGCGGGGCCGCCGGGCCGCGTGCTGATCTGCGGCAGCCTCTACCTCGCCGGCGAAGTGCTGAAGGCCGACGGGGTCGAGGTGCTGTAGCTTACCCGACGACGGCCTGCATCGCCTCGGCGGCCTTCTGGCAGCCCTGGTTGAGGAACATCACGTCGTTGCCGAGGATGATCATGTCCACGCCCTGCTTGGCCAGCTTCACCGCATTCTCCGCGGTCGGCGGAATGCACGGGGCCATCACCTTGATGCCGCGCGCGTGGCATTTGACGATCAGCTCATCCAGCCGCGCCGTCACCTCGGGGTTGGACATCGAGTAGTCGATCGGGATCAGCCGCGACAGCGAGTAGTCGGCCGGGCCGAAATTGATCACGTCGATGCCATCGACCGCCAGGATCGCGTCGATGTTGTCGAAGAACTCGAAGCTTTCGGCCATCGGGATGAGCAGCGCCTCGCGGTTCGACCGCTCCGTGTAGCCCGACCAGGTGAAGCCCGCCCCGCCATAGCCCGCCGCGCGCACCGAGGCGTCGCCGCCCCGCCGCCCGGCCGGCGGAAAGCGCCCGGCCCGCACGATCGCGCGGGCCTGGTCGGCCGTGTTGACCTGCGGGATGATCACCCCGGCGGCGCCGAGTTCGAGCGACTTGCGGATGTCCCACTCGATGGTGCCGCGCACCCGCACCAGCGGCGCGATGCCGGAGATCTTCGCCGACAGGATCAGCTTTTCCATCTGCAGGTCGACATTGACCGCGGTGTGCTCGGCATCGATGAAGGCGAAGTCCAACCCCCAGTTGCCGGCGATCTCGATGGCCGCGCCGGTGCCGGTGTACATGGTCATCCCGAAAGTCGGCACGCCCGCGCTCAGTTTCTCCCGTAGTGTCTGCTTGCTCATGTTCCGTACCTCACGTTGAATGGCCGCTGGCGCTCCGCGCTATTTCAGGCTGGACGCCACGAATTGTCGCAACTCCGGGGTTTGCGGCTGCGTGAACATCCGCTCGGAAGGCCCCTCCTCCCAAATCTTGCCGTTGTGCATGAACACGGTGCGCGTCGCGACCTGGCGGGCGAAACCCATTTCGTGGGTGACCAGAATCATCGTCATGCCGGCGGCGGCGAGCGCCTCGATGGTGCGCAGCACCTCCCCGGTCAGTTCCGGATCGAGCGCGGACGTCACCTCGTCGAACAGCATCACCTTCGGCTGCATCGCCAGCGAGCGCGCGATCGCCACGCGCTGCTGCTGCCCGCCGGAAAGCTCGTCCGGATAGGCGTCACGCTTCTCGGCCAGGCCGACGCGCCCGAGCACCTCCTCGGTGATCCGGCCCAGCGCTTCGGCGGGCATGCCTTTGACCACGCGCGGCGCCAGCATGATGTTTTCCGCGACGGTGAGGTGCGGAAACAGGTTGTAGCTCTGGAACACCATGCCGACTTCCTTGCGCAACGCGCGCAGGTCGCCGCCCTCGGGGCCGATGCGATGGCCGGCCACCTCGATGCTGCCGGCCTGGATGCGCTCAAGCCCGTTGATGCAGCGGAGCATCGTGCTCTTGCCCGAGCCGCTGCGGCCGATGACGGCCACCACCTCGCGCTCCTCCACCTCCAGCGAGACGCCGTCGAGCACGCACAGGTGGCCGAAGCTTTTCTTGATGCTCTCAATGCGCAGGGCGGACATCGCGCTTACCCTTCAGGCGTTCGCTGAGGTACGACAGCGGATAGCAGAACATGAAATAGAATGCCGAAACGGTGAGGAACACGGCGAACGGCTGGAACGTCATGTTGTTGAGCAGCTGGCCCGCGCGGGTCAGTTCAACGAAGCCGATCAGCGCCGTCACCGAGGTGTTCTTCACGATCTGCACCATGAAACCCACCGTCGGCCCCAGTGCGATCCTGAAGGCCTGCGGCAGGATCACGTAGCGCAGCTTCTGCACGCCGGTGAGCGCCAGCGAATCCGCTGCTTCCCATTGCTGGCGGGGGATCGCCTCGATGCAGCCGCGCCAGATATCGGCGAGGAACGCCGTGGTGTAGATCGCCAGCGACAGCCCGGCGGCCACCAGCGGTGGGAAGAACAGGCCGACGAAGCTCAGGCCGTAGAACGCCAGGAACACCACGATCAGCAGCGGCGTCGCCTGCACGAGCTGGATGAAGCCGGCGATCACCAGCTGCACCGGCCTGGGACCGAGCGTGCGCAGCAGGGCGAAGATCAGCCCGAAGAACCCGCCGATGGCGAACGTCACCAACGACAGCAGCACCGTCCACTGCGCCCCGAACATCAGGAACTGGACGCTGCTCCAGCCGAACGAGCGGATCATGGAGAGGTCCCCGTGCCGGGCACGTCGGCGATCAGCGAGGGTTTCGGCACCTTGCGGCGGAACAGGCGGCGGCCGATGAGCCAATAGAGCAGGCGGAAGGAGAACGTCAGCGCGATGTAGATCAGCGCGATGACAATGAAGGTCTCCAGGCTGCGGAACGAGTTCGATTCGATCCGCGCCCCCGCGGCGGTCAGCTCGGTTGCCGAAATCGCCGAGGCCATCGAGGTGCCGAGCAGGGTCAGCGTGAGCTGGCCGGTCAGTGCCGGGTAGATGATGCGCAGCGCCGGCACCAGGACGATGTAGCGCACCACTTCCAGCCGCGTCATGCCGAGCGCCAGCCCCGCCTCGATCTGGGTGCGCGGAATGGCGAGCAGGCCGGCGCGGATGATCTCTGTCGAATAGGCGCCGAGGTTGAGCGACACGGCGACGATGGCGGCGGTGTCCGCCGACAGTTTCAGCCCGCTATAGGGCAGGCCGAAATAGATCAGGAAAAGCTGCACCAGAAGCGGCGTGTTGCGGAACACCTCGACATAGGTCGCGCCGATGCGGCCGAGCCAGGGCGGGCCTTCGACGCGCGCGATCGCCACGGTCATGCCGATGGTCAGGCCGACGGCGATCGACTGCGCGGAGAGCGCCAGCGTCGACAGCGTCCCGTCGATGATTTCCGGTGTCCAGGCCAGCACCGGCCCAAAATGCATCTGATAAGCCATGCGATCATGTTCCCACCGTGGGCCGGCCGCCGGGGTCCGGCGGCCGGAAGCACGGTCAGAAAGTCGGCAGCTTGCCACCGGGGATGGGAATGCCGATCCACTTCTTGTGAAGCGCATCGAGCTGGCCGGTGACCTCGTAGTAGTAGATGAAATTGTTCAGCCACTGGTGCAGCGCGAACGCATCCTTGCGCACTGCCATCGACCAGTAGAGCGTGAACAGCGGCAGGTTCGGCTTGACCTCGAGAGTGTTCAGGTTCTGCTTCTTGATGATGTCGTTGGCCACCGCCGCGACCGCCGCCGTGGCATCGACCTGGCCGGACACCAGCGCCTGGAAGGCCAGCGCGTCGTCTTCGAAGCGCAGCACCTGCAGCCCCTTGACGCCGAGTGCGGAGACGGCCACGTCCTGCGTGCTGCCCTTCGGCACCGACACCCGCTTGTTGGTGAGTTCGTCGAGCTTGCTCAGCGGCATGCTCTTGGCGGCGATGAAGCGCATCTCGTAGGCGCCGTACGGGTTGGTCATCATGAAGGTCCTGGCCCGCTCGGGGGTTGCGGTCATCATGGCGATCAGCATGTCCACGCGGCCGGATTCCAGCGCGGCGGCGCGCGAGGCGTTGTTGACCGGCACGATCTCCACCTTCACGCCGAGATTCTTCGCGACCTCTTGGGCAAGATCGACCAGGAAGCCAGCGGTGTTGCCCTTTTCGTCGACCGTGTCGTAGGGCGGGATGCCGGTCAGCACGCCGATCGCGATGCGCCCCTTGGCGGTGATGTCATCGGGGGTCTGCGCGCTGGCGATGGCGGCCGTCCCCGCGGTGGTGGCGGCGAGCAGGCCCAGGACGGTGGCTGCACGGAACAGCCGGTGGATCAGGTTCACGGTTTACCTCCCCTAGTCATGTTGCGAACTTGGTGGATCGGCACGTCAGCGACCACACGTGTCGGGTCGTCGTTCGATCCGGTTGGCTGATACCGGTGGCTATTTCCTTCCTTTCCTGACGATCTTGCCGTTGCCGAGCGCCACCCTCAGGTAGCCCGCGCTGCCCTCGAGGTGGCGGACCATCGCGGCCCTGGCGCCCTCCGCTTCCCTGCAGCGGATCAGCCGATAGATCTCCGCGTGCTCCGCATAGGCGACATTCAGCGGTTTGTTGGGAACGCGGCTGCTGACGCGGATGACCTCGAGGATCAGGCCATAGAGATTCTCGTACAGCACATTGAGGATCTCGTTCGACACCGAGTGGACGAGGCCGAGATGGAATTCCGCGTCGTAGGTGGTGAAGCGGGAAGCATCGTCCGCCTCGATCGCATCGCGCATGCCCGCGAGGGCACGCTCGACTTCCTCGTTCACCAGCCCGCCCGCCCCCGCCAGCCGGCCGACGACATCGAGCTCGATGATCCGCCGTACATCCATGAGCTGCAGAAGGTACCTGGGCTCGCTGGAAAACAGCTGCTTCACCGTCAGCGCCAGCGAGCCGAGGAACTCGCCGACATCGTCGCGCACCACATTGGCGCGCTCGCCGTGCCTGCGCCGCAGCAGCCCCTTGGTCTCGAGGATCTGCAACGCCTCGCGGATAGTGCGCGTGCTGACCTTGAAGGTGCGGGCGATCTCCGCTTCCGCGGGCAGGCGTTCGCCGATCCGCAACTTGCCCGACAAGATCTCGGCCTCGAAGAATTCGACGACCGAACCATGCAGCTTGTTGCGGTCGTTCGGCACGCCATCCCGCCCGCCCGTCCGCACCGGCCCGAACCGCTCGGCCGTCGCGGCGCTGAGGGCGGGAGGCCTCGCTACCACGCCGTGAAACCGCCATCCACGACGAGATTGGAGCCCGTCATGTAGGACGATGCGTCCGACGCCATGAACTGAATGGCGGCGTTGAACTCGTCGATCCTGCCCTGGCGGCCGAGCGGGACGCGCTGCAGGAACGCATCGAGGAATTCCTTGTCGAATGCCCCGGTCTTGACGCCGCCGATAGTAATCGTGTTCACCCGCACATTCTTCGGTGCCCAATAGGTCGCCAGGTAGCGCGAGAGATTGAGCAGCCCGGCTTTCGAGGCGGCATACGACACCGCCTTGATGAACGGCGCCCCGTCGCGCGCCTCGCGATAGGCGTAGAGCGCCTGGTTGGGCGACACCATGCCGTACATCGAACCGATATTGATGATGCTGCCGCGCCGCTCCGCCGCCATGCGGGTGCCGACGACCTGGCAGCACTGCATGACGCCGGTGAGATTGACGTCGATGATCTCGTCCCAGTACTTGCGCGGATAGGTCTCGAACGGGCCGTTCTGGTCTGCGGCGCCGTCCGGCTTGGAATCGATGCCGGCGTTGTTGACCAGCGCGTGGGGCACGCCCCAGGTCGCCACCAGCTTGTCCGTCGCGGCTTCCAACGCGGCCTTGTCCTGCACGCTGGCGTGGTAGACCGTGATGCGGTCGGCCAGCCCCGGGAATTTCGCCGCGGTCTGCTCCGGGCTGAACGGGCGGCGGCTGTAGATGGCCACCTTGGCGCCGGCGGCGGCCAGCGATTGCGAGAACTGGGTGCCCAGGTGGCCCAGGCCCCCGGTGACGATGATGACTTTGTCCTGGACCGAGAAGATATCGGTCATGTCCGCGCCTCCCTTGCCGCATGTCGGTCAGCCCGGGCAACTGTCGCCAGACTTATGACATATGTCAAGAGTGACGCGGGCGCCCCCCGCGCGGCGAAAACTCAGCTGGCGCGAACCTCCGGGTTCACCACCCGGATCGGCTTGCCGTCGAGGAACGCCAGCATGTTCTCGATGCTGGCCTGGTAGAGCCCCGCCATGTTCTGCGCGGTCACGTAGCCCAGATGCGGCGTCAGCACCGTGTTCGGCGCGCCGCGCAACGGATGCTCCGCCGGCAGCGGCTCGGTCTCGTACACGTCGAGCCCGGCCACGATGCGCCCCTCGTTGAGCGCCGCCAGCAACGCACCCTGCTCCACGATCGGCGCGCGCGAGGTGTTCAGCAGAATGGCGCCCCGCCGCATGCGCCCGATCTCCGCCGCGCCCACCAGCCCGCGCGAGCGCGGCGACAGCACCACGTGGAGGGTCACCGCATCGGCGCGCGCGAACAATTCGTCCTTGCCGACCCGCTCCACGCCCACCTCGCGGGCGCGCTCATCGGTCAGGTTCTGGCTCCAGGCGATCACCTTCATGTCGAACGCCTGCGCATAGCGCGCCATGCGGGCACCGATATGCCCGAGCCCGACGATGCCGAGCGTGCGCCGGGCCAGGTCCATGCCAGACGGCACGCCGTCCTGAAAGCCGCCGGCGCGCATGTGGGCGTCGGCCTGCGGAATCCGCCGCGCGCAGGCCAGCAGCAGCGCGAATGTCAGCTCCGCCGTGCCGTGCAGGCCCGGTCCCGGCACCGTGTTGCACACCAGCACGCCCTGCGCGGTGGCGGCCGGAATGTCCACCGCGGCATTGCGCGCGCCGGTGAAAGTCAGCAGCCGCAGGTCCTTGAGCCGGCGGATCGTGCTGCCCGGCAGCGCTGAACGCTCCCGCATGGCGAGCACGATGTCGAACCCCGCCAGCGCCCGCACCAACTCGTCGGCATCGGGCATGGCGTTGCGAAAAAACACCACGTCGGCCCGCGCCCGCACCGCCGACCAATCGGCCAGCCGCTCGGCTTCCCCCTGCCAATCATCCAGAACCGCCACCCGCGCCATGCTCGCCTCCATGTCCCGCTGCGGCACGGTGCGGCGTCGCGGAGAAGGAAGCAAGGCCAGGGGCTCCGCCCCATAGGCGCGGAGATAAAAGAAATATCCTTTCTTGTCAGTTGGTTGGATTTCCC
>CAIMEK010000843.1 GCA_903839965.1 uncultured Acetobacteraceae bacterium
ACGTCAAGGTCCAGGTTCGGCGGAAGCCGCGCCAGAACCGCCGCAAAGGAATCCAACGAAACCGAAGATGTCTGATGCATCTTCGCGATGAATCGTACCCCGCCGAGCCGCGTCAAAGCCTATTTTAGTGCCTATGGGGCTTCGCCCCTGGCCTTCCTTAGCGATTTGACAACACGCCGCGAGGGTCCATATGTTGTGTGCGATCGAGGCTGAACGTCCCAAGATGTAGGAGATCGCCTGATGGACGGGTCACTTGTCCCGCTGTCGCTCGGCACCGTCCGCCAGCATGTTTCCCGCCCCGCGCGGCCTTCCGCTTTCGGCACCGTGCCGTTGCCGGCGCGTCGGCTGGATCCGGGACTGGGTCTGGCGGTGGGGCGTCGCACCGTATTCCGTCCCGAGGATGCCGAGGATTTCGGCCGGGTCGCGGACCGTGTGGCCCAGGGCAACATGTCGTTGCTGGACCGTGCGCTGACCGCCGAGGAGCGCGACGAGCAGGCGCGGCTGCGCAATGCCATCGCCACCGGTGCGCTGATCACGTCGGGGCGGCACCTGCAGCACGGCGATGCCGAGCAGGCCACGCGGAACATGGAGCTGTTCACCAACTGCGCCACCGCGATTGCCAGCTTCGCCAAGTTCTATCTGCTGCTGAACGGCAGCGGCGTCGGCCGTTCGTACGACGACGAACTGCTGGCGGTGGACTGGGCGCAGGCGCCGGAGATTCTGCTCCATTTGTCGCCCGAGCATCCTGATTATCCGCGCAGCGATGTCGAGCTGCGCCGCTTTGCCACCGAGCTGGTGCTGGAAACCGACCCCGCGCAGGCCGACGATGTCGAGACGGCGCGGGCCTGGATTGCCCGCGAGTTGGTGGCGGACCTGGCGGCGGCGCCGCAGGGCGCCATCGTGCATGCGGTGGCGGACAGCCGCGAGGGCTGGGCCAAGGCGATCGAGCAGTTGGAGAGCATGGCTTTCCGCGGCGCCCGCGGCACGCCGCTGGTGTTCGACCTGTCGCTGATTCGCCGGCGCGGCGCGCCGATTCGCGGCATGCAGGGGCGGCCGGCCTCGGGCCCGATTTCCATGCTGCGGGCGCTGCTGAACATCCGTCGCCGGGCGATCGAGCCGGCGCGTTCCCGCGGCGCCGATATGCCGCTGTGGGAACAGGCGATGATCGTCGATCATTTCCTGTCGGTGGAAGTGCAGGTCGGCGGCGCCCGCCGGGCCGCGCGCATGGCCACCAAGAGCTGGCGCGACCCCGGGATTTTCCGGTTTATCCGTTGCAAGAGCGAAGGCGGGCTGTGGACCGCCAACAACTCGGTGATGGTCGACCGCGAGTTCTGGCGCTGCGTGCAAACAGCGACCGACCGGCTGGCCAAGGGCATCGCGCCGGAAACCTTCGAGCCGCTGACCCGCCACGCGCTCGAGGTGTTCGAGGATGCCACCCGCTGCGCCTACATCAACGGCGAACCCGGGCTGATCAACGGCGACCGGCTGGAGGACCATCGCACCGGCGCCGCCTGGGAGAAGCCGGTGCATGTGGACGGGCGCGATTTCCGCTCCGAGCGCTACCAGGTCGACCACGCCGCCGAGCTGCTGGCCGAGCTGTCGCGCCGGGCCAACCGCGCCACTTTCCCGGTGACCACCAACCCGTGCGGCGAGATCGTG
>CAIMEK010000844.1 GCA_903839965.1 uncultured Acetobacteraceae bacterium
ACCGCCAACGTGCTGCGCGCGGCCCGCGAGCGCGGCGCGCGGCGGGTGGTGTTCGCCAGTTCGAACTGGGTCATGGCCGGCTACCGCTTCGCCGGCCTGCGCATCACCCCGGAGCTGCCGCCGCAGCCGCTGAACCCGTATGGCGTCTCCAAGCTGGCCGGCGAGCGCATGGGGCGCGACGCCGCGGCGCAGGGGGTGGGGTTCATCGCGCTGCGCATCGGCTGGAACCAGCCCACCCCGGGCAACCTGCCCGGTCCGCACATGACCATGGGCGCCTGGGGCCAGCAGATGTGGCTGTCCGACCGCGACCTGTGCCAGGGCTTCGAGCGCGCCGTGCTGGCCGAGGGGGTGGATTGCGCGGTGCTCCACCTGATGAGCGACAACCCCGGCATGCCGTGGGACATCGAGACCACGCAGCGGGTGATCGGCTACGCGCCGCGCGACGGCTGGACGGCGGTGCTCGACGCGGAGAAGCTCCGCCTGCAGGACCTTGCCCGCCGCAGCCGCGCGCTGGCGGCCGAGCTCGAGAACGAGGTGATGCAATCCCGCTGGTGAGCCGGCGGCAATCGACGGCTTGACCCCGCCGGCGCCGCGGGAGCCCCATGGGGCAACCGGCGAATCGCGCCCCGCCCGAGGAGGTAATCCGCACATGAGCAAGACCGTCGTCGTCACCGGTGCGTCCGGCATCCTTGGCGAAAAGCTGATCCCGCATCTGCGCGGCCTGGGCTGGACATTGCGCCTGCTCGACATCGCCCCCGCGCCCGGCGTGCAGGTGGCCGACCTGCGCGAGCCCGACCCCGCCTGGGCCGCCTGCTTCGCCGGCGCCGACGCGGTCATCCACCTGGCCAACCACCGCGAGCCGTTCATCGGCTGGGCGAAGGCGGTCGAGAACATGGACATGACCGCCAACGTGCTGCGCGCGGCGCGCGAGCGCGGGGCGCGGCGGGTGATCTTCGCCAGTTCGAACTGGGTCATGGCCGGCTACCGCTTCGCCGGCGTGCGCCTCACCGAGGACCTGCCGCCGCATCCGCTCAACCCGTACGGCATCTCCAAGCTGGCCGGCGAGCGCATGGGGCGCGACGCCGCGGCGCAGGGGCTGAGCTTCATCGCCTTCCGCATCGGCTCCAGCCAGCGCGTCTTCGACGGCCGCCCCGGGCCGCACCAGACCATGGGCGCCTGGGGCCAGCAGATGTGGCTGTCCGGGCGCGACCTGTGCCAGGCCATGGAGCGCGCGGTGCTGGTCGAGGGGGTGTCGTTCGCCGTGCTCAACCTGATGAGCGACAACCCGGGCATGCTGTGGGACCTCGAAAACACCCGCAAGGTGATCGGCTACGCCCCGCAGGACGGCTGGACGGCGGTGCTCGACGACGACAAGCTCCGCCACCAGGACATGGCGCGCCGCATGCGCCAGCTCTCCATCGACCTGGAGAACGAGGTCATGCAGTCGCGCTGGTAAACCCGGATGCCGAAGGAATCTGCGTTGCCGCGCGCGCAGGCGACGCGAAAGTCCGCGCGCCGGGTTGGCGTGGCGGCTGCGCGCCAAACAAAGCCAAACCCGAACTCCTTCGGAATTCGGGTTCAGGAGGTCCGGGAATGCCCGAAATTTCCGAACTTGCCGCTGCCGGCCTCGCCCTGTTCGACCGCCACCTGCAGGCGCTGCGGCTGGGCCACGGCGGCGTCGATTTCAACGAGGGCTACTACGCGGCCCATCGCCAACGTTTCGCCCGCACGCTGGCGCTGATCCCGCCCGCCGGCGGGCGGCGCCGGGCGCTGGAGATCGGCGCGACGGCGTTCTTCCAGGTCGCGCTCCACCACCTGTTCGGCTACGCGTTCGTCGCCGGCATCGAACAAAACCCCGATATCGAGCGCAAGCTCTACCACAAGCCGATCCGGGTGGCGGAGCTGGCGGCGAGCAACCTGACGCTGAGCCTCGACGTGGAGAGCGATATCTTCCCGTTCGCCGATGGCGGCCTGGATTTCGTGCTGTGCTGCGAGGTGATCGAACATCTCGACGTCGATCCGATGTTCATGCTGGCGGAGATCAACCGGGTGCTGGCGCCGGACGGGCGGCTGCTGCTGACCACGCCGAACGCCTGTTCCTCGCGCGGCGTGTGGAAGGTGCTGCAGGGCTACCGGCCGCATTTCCATATGCAGTACACCCGCAGCCGCTCGCCATACCGGCATAACTTCGAATACGACGTCCACGGGCTGGTGGCCTTGGCCGAAGCCGGCGGGTTCGCCATCGAGCAGCTGTCGACGCACGACGTGTTCGAACCGCCGGAGCCGGCGGCGCTGGCGCTGCTGGTCCGGGAGGGCCTGCCCACCGTGCATCGCGGCGACGACATCTTCCTGTTGCTGCGCAAGCAGGGTCCGGTGGCGGATCGCTGGCCGGCCAACATCTATGTCGACTGACCGCTGAATGTTGCGCGCGACCCTGCGTCTGGTGCATCGCTTCTCGCCCGGGCTGGCCCGGGGGCTGCACGAGAGCTGGTACACCCTCAGCGGCTGGCGCTTCGACGACGTGAAGCGGCATGTGGACGACCGCCTGGCGCGGCTGCCGGCCAGCCAGGCGGCGTTCGCGCACAGCATCGCCGCGCTGCGCGAGCCGCCGCCGCGGGTGCCGCGCATCGCCTACATCAGCAACCTGCCGCCGGAGACCACCGGCATCGCCACCTGCAGCTTCCACAGCCTGCTCGGCGCGCACGAGCCGATCGACCTGTTCTGCCCGGTGACCGATGCCGACTGGTTCTTCGCCAACGACCTGCAGTTGCGCCGCGCCGGTCCGGACGGTCCGCGCCTGCTGGACGTGCAGGCCTTCCTGACCGCCGACCGGCTGCTGGCCTACCGGGCGATCGTCGTCGCGGTCGGCAATTCCGACCATTGCGCCTACATCCCCGGCCTGCTGCGCAAGGCCGAGGCGCTGGACGGCGGGCTGCGGCGGGTGGTGTTCCATGTGCACGACCCGTTCGTGCTGAACCTGCTCGAGAAGGGCAGCGGCCTGTCGTCGGCGGAACTGGTCACGGCGCTCACCGCGGGCGAACAGCGCCAGGCCCTGCAGGCGGCGGCGGCGTCCGGCGACGTGCACGGCACCCTGGCGCGCGCCGGGGTCAGCGGCATGCGCTGGTTCGCCAACCTGGGGGTGCGCCGCTTCCTGACCAACTCGCGGGCCGCCGCCGCCATCCTGGCCGACGAACTGGTTGGGCTACCGGCTGAAATCGCCCCTCTCTTCCACCCGGTGTTCCTGCCCGCCGGCGTCGCGCCCGACCATGGCGAGCCGGCCTGCCTGGCGGGCGAGCGGCTGACGGTGGGCAGCTTCGGCTATCCCGGCGCGGACAAGTCGACCGAACGGGTGATCGACGCGGTGCGCGCCCTGCACGCGGGGGGACATCCGGTGCGCCTGCTGCTGGCCGGCTACGGCGTGGCCCGCTACGCCGCCGCCCATGCCGAAGCGCTGGCCCCACTGGAGGTGGAACTGCTCGACGCACCCGCCGACCGGCAGTTCTGCCGCGCCATGCAGGCGGTGGACGTGGCGGTGCAGTTGCGCGTCGAGAACCGCGGCGAGAGCAGCGGCGTGGTTGCCCAGCTCATCGCCCTGGGACGGCGCGTGCTGGTTGCCGACATCGGCGCGTTCGGCGAGTACGGCGCGGCGGTGCACGCGGTCGCGGCGCGCCCGACGGTAAAGGCGCTGGCCGCTGCCATCCTGGAGGTCGCCGCGCAACCGCCGGCGCGGGCGGCGATGCGGGCCTATGCCGATGCCCACAGTCCGCAGCGCTTCCGCGCGGCGCTGCTGGCCGCGGTGGCGGATGGCGCCCCGCCGGGGCCGACGCGGCCGTTGATCCCGGCGGATTGATCCAGGCATTCAACCCTTGCGACCGTGATTCGCCTATTCGACTGGCGGGACAGGTCAGGCCGAGTCCGGACCATCGAAGTATTCGAGGTCAATGCGTTTGATTTCCACAGTCCGTTGAACACGAACTCCCTCGTTGAACTGCACCATCAACTTGGTAAGTCGCTCGCCGTCGATAAGCACGATCCGCTTTGTCTGTTGGCGACTGGCATAGGCCATTGTCTCCGGCGAGAAGGACGAGGTGGTGATGAACACCCCCTTCTGCGCACCCACATCGTTCAACGCCCCTGCGAAAGAGCGCACGGCGTCCACGCCGATGCGGTTTCCGGGTTGGTAGCGTTTGGCCTGCAGGTACAACTGATCGAGCCCGAGGCGATCCTCCCGGATCACGCCGTCGAGCCCTCCGTCGCCCGAGCGCCCGATGCGCTCGCCGGCATCCGCCCTGGAACCTCCGTAGCCCATGGCCAGGATAAGGTCGACGATGAGCTGCTCGAAGAACTCCGGGGAAGCCGCCACAATGCGAGACAGCAATGTGCTGCGGAGGTCGGCTTCCAGTTCCGCCGCAAGCCCATCGATCTGCTCATCCGGGGAGCCTGCCGGGGTAGGCGGCGGGCCGACAACTGGCTCCGGCGGCACTTCAGGCCGACTCCGCACCTTGAAGGCGCGGAATTCGGGATACTTGGACAAGCACTCGTCGTTCACGATCTCCGGGTTCGTCTGGAGCAAATCGAGTCCACGCTGCGTCAGCTCCACGACACCTCGTCGCGGTTGCGACACCAAGCCCGCCTGCTTCAGGTAAGTCTTGGCCCACCCGACACGGCTATGGATGACGGTCACGCCATGGCCACTCGGCAGAAGCTACCGTCGCTCCTCATCGGTGAGATGGAAATGATCCGAAAGCTGGCGGGTCAGCTCCTGAACATGCACGCCCCCGTTCGCCGCGCATTTCAGCAGCGGCAGCATCACGGTCTGGTAATCCGGTATCGCCATGGCTCCCACGAACAGCAACGCTGCCGACTCGCGCCGGCAGCGTTGCAGATTCGATGCGATTTTGAAAGCGCGAAAGCTACCCCACCGTCTTCGGCTCGCGCTCGGTCCCGCCATCGCCCTCGCTGTCCGGGCCAGGCAGCGCCGGCACCGCTGCCTCGATGTATTCGAACTCCCAGCTTCATGATGTGAGACATCGAGACCTCCCCTTGAGGTCTTGGGCCACGAAGCGGACCAAGGCCGGGGGAGGGGTGATGAGGCAGGAACCCGCGGCGCCTGAACGGGTCATCACACAGCTGTGCGAGCCCGCATCGGCATGTGAATTGTGCCGCCGGCGGACCGGGGCGAAACCGTATCGATAGCCGTATCGGCACGCCCCCCGCAGGAGACGACCATGACCATGCTGACCCGCACGGTATCGGCCGGGCAAACCAGTAGCGGCACGGTCCTGGGGCTAGGCGATCCGTCGTTCGTGCTCTCCAGCGGCGGCGCGAACCTGGGCGGCGCCTATGTCGTCGGCAGCGGCGGCGTCCTCCTGCAACTGGGCGATGTCCTCGATGTCGCTTCCGGCGGAACGGCGATCGGCACCACGCTCAACACCAGCGGTTTCGAGTTCGTCTCCGCCGGCGGCACGGACAGCGGCGCCACCGTGAGCAGCGGCGGCTTCGAAGCGGTGCGCTCCGGCGGAACGGCCCTCAACCCCACCGTCATGAGCGGCGGCACCTTGCTCGTCTATCCGGGTGCAACGCTCACCAATCCGGTGGTCAGCGCCGGCGGCTACATGCATCGCATAACCAGCGCAACCGTGAGTTCCGGCCAGACCTCGAGCGGCATCGTGCTCGGGCTGGACGACACATTGACGGTCAGTTCCGGCGGCACCGCGCTCGCCACGACAGTCAGCGGCGGCGGCGCCGAAACCGTCTCGTACGGCGGCGTTACGACCGGCACGGTGGTGCTGAACCGAGCAACCGAGACAGTCGGCGGCCTGGCCGTCGGGACCACCGTGCACAGTGGTGGCATCGAATATGTCGGCAGCCCGGGAATTGGCAACGGCACGGCGGTTGGCGCCGTCGTGAGCGACGGCGGCCTCCAAGACATCAATCCCGGCGGCAGCGCGGTCAGCGCCACCCTGAACAGCGGCGGCGTGCAGAATGTCTGGGGCTCGGCCCAGGCTACGACCGTCAACGGCGGCGGCATCGAGTACGTAAAGACCCGCGCGGAAACCGGAGGCTACCGGGTGGCCGGCACGACCACCGGGACCATCCTGAACAGCGGCGGACTGGAAGTCGCCTCGGCCGGCCTGCGGACCACGACGACCACCGGCACCGTCGTGAACAGCGGCGGCCTTGAGGTCGTGGAAGGCGGCAGCGAGGCCATCGCCACCACCGTCATGAGCGGCGGCACCCTGGCGGTCACCGGCGGCAGTTCGGCATCGGCCACCATCGTGCAGCCGGGTGGCACGGTCGTCTCGACGGGCGTCGTGTTCTGGAACGGCACAGGGGTGAGCACCTTCGGCGGCGCCGCCAACAACGTCGTCATTGCCGGCACCCATCTGTGGGTGCTTTCCGGTGGAACCACCTCCCGCACCAGCGTGACCAGCGGCGGCACCGAATACGTGGCGGCCGGCGGGCTGGCCGTGGCGACCCTGGTGAACGCCGGCGGCACCGAAATCGTGTCGCAAGGCACGGCCTCCGGCACCGTGGTCAGCTCAGGCGGGCAGGAACTGGTCTCCGCGGGCGGCACGGCGATCGGCGTGGTGATGAACGGCGGTTCGCTGCAGGTCTGGGGCACGGCGCGCGATAT
>CAIMEK010000845.1 GCA_903839965.1 uncultured Acetobacteraceae bacterium
CACGGTGGCTGTCTACATCGGCACGCAGCGTTATGTCATGCGCACCTGCGCGGACGAGGTCGAGGCGATCATCGCGCGGCTGCGCTGCCGACTGATCGAACTGGTGTTGCGCACCGACCTGACGGCGCTGGAGGCCATGGATCCGGCTCGCATCTATGCGGCGATCACCGGCGAGACGCTGACCATCTCGCAGGCCGCCAGCATGCTGGTGGTGGCCTTCCAGGCCGCTTTCGTTGCGGTTTTCGTGTTTGCCTATGTCGGCCTGCTGTCGCTGCCCGCGCTGCTGCTGAGCCTGGTCCTGCTGGCTCTCGTCGCCCGCCTGCATCTGCGGCGCCTGACCGGCCTCAACGCCTGTTTCGTCACCTCGGCGGACGCGGACACGACGCTGTTCGGCGCGCTCGACGACGCCATCCTGGGCCTCAAGGAGATCCGGCTCGATCCGGCGCTGCGGGCCGCCGTCGCGGCCGAGGTCGGAGCACGCTCGCTGGACACCATGCGCGCACGCACCGGGCTGCAGGATGGCGTGGCGCGGGAATTCGTCTTCATGCAGGTGCTCTGCCTGCTGCTGCTCGCGGTTATCGTGTTCGTCGTGCCGAGCTACAATCCGGGTCATCCGGAGGTCGCCAGCAAGGTCACCACCGCGATCCTGTTCGTGGCGGGCTCGCTCGGCATTCTGCTGCAGGCGGTTCCGGCCTATGCCCGCGCGGAAGCCGCCGCGCACCGGCTCAGGACGCTGCAGGAGCACTTTGCCGCCGCGGGGCCGGCGGTGGAAACCGCCGACGAGACCGCGTATCGCACGTTTCGATCGATCCGGCTGCACCAGGTGGCGTTCGCCTATCCAGGCATCGGCGGCGAACCAGGCTTCCGGGTGGGTCCGATCGACCTGGAGGTCCGCCGCGGCGACGTGGTGTTCCTGGTCGGCGGCAACGGCTGTGGCAAATCGACGCTGCTGAAGCTGCTCGCCGGGCTTTACCGTCCGGAGGCGGGCGAGGTTCTGGTGGACGCCGAGGCGGTGCTGCGGCAGGACGAGCCCGCCTACCGGGCGTTGTTTTCCATCGTGCTGGCAGACTTTCACCTGTTCGACCGGCTGTACGGAATCGATCCCGACCTGCCGCGCCTCGAGGCCGGGCTCGGGAAAATGGGCCTCCGCGGCAAGACGCGCCTGGAAGCCGGCCGCTTCGCAACGCTGGCGTTGTCGGCCGGACAACGTAAGCGTCTGGCCATGTTGGTGGCAGAACAGGAAGCCAGACCGATTATCATTCTCGATGAATGGACAGCGGAGCAGGATCCTGAATTCAGGCGGTTCTTCTACCATGATCTCGTCCCTGCCTTCCGTGCGCGCGGCATCACGGTGATCTCTGCGACACATGACGACCAGTATTTTCAAGAAGGCGACCGAGTTCTTGGCATGGACTCCGGTCAATTGGTTCCCGCCGGCCATGGGCGTCGCTGAACGGGTGTAAATCGACCCTCGATTCGAATCCCGTGTCGATCTATAATTCACCTTTGGGGCATGTTCTCGCACAGGTGTTTCGCAAAAGGAGAACCTTGAATGGCCGAACCCGCAACGACGCCGCCCGCCGATAGTGAGCGCCTGACCGCAGCACGAGGGATTGTCGCCCGGTTCTCCAAATACGCCGCCGTCGGCGGCCTGGTTCCAGTCCCGCTGGTCGACATGGCGGCCATCGCAGCGGTACAGGTGAAGATGCTGGAGCAACTCTCCAACCTGTACGGCGTTGCTTTCAGGGAGAACCTGGGCAAGGAAGTGATCGGCACGATCATCGGTGTCGGTACGACCTACAATTTCGGCAACGCCGCCCTGCTGGGTTTCAATCAATATATCCGTTTCGTGCCAGTCATCGGGCAGCTGTTCGGACTTGCCGTCGTGCCGGCAGTTGCTGCCGCCACCACCAACGCGCTCGGCCGTGTGTTCGTGCGCCACTTCGAGAGCGGTGGCCAGTTGCTCGATCTCGACCTTGGCGCTGCCAAGGAGGCGTTCAAGGCGGACTTCGCCCGCACCCGGTGCGCTCCTGCCGCAGACGCCGCCACGGCGAGCGCATGATCCGCGTCGGCGGCCAGGCGGCGCCGATGACGGCCGCCTGCCGCCCCTCAGCCGTCTTGACCGTGAGGTGCCTGGATTGCTGATCTTCGCTTATCTGCTCGCCTGTTTCCTGGTGGCGCTGAATGGCCGGCACCGGCGGTTCGGCGTGCTGGGAGCGATGTTCCTGTCGTTGTTGATCACGCCGATCCTGGCCTTCCTGGTGTTGTGGGTCACCGCGCCGAAGCCCGATCCGCAACCACACCAGACCGAGGCCTGAGCCGTACGACCGAGGAGATCGCGTGGCCAGGATGACGGAGTTCCAGAGCCTGCTGCGCGGTGTTGCGCGTCCGCAGGCAGGCCGGTTGCTTGTGCTTTCGGCGCTTGCCGCGCTGAGCAATGTCGGCGTGCTCGCACTGCTCAACAGCGCCGCGGGCGACCCCAGCATGGCCAACGGGACCCGCGACCTTTTCCTGGTCGTCATCATGGTCGCCATCTACCGGATCGCCCAGCGTGCCGTCATGGTCGGTGCGGCGCAGGAAGTGGAAGCCGTGCTGCACCGGACCAGGCTGGCATTGCTCGACCGGGTGCTGCAGATCGACCTGCAGGCGCTGGACACCGTCGGCGCCGGTGAAATCCTGGCGGTGCTCACGCGGCACGCGCAGACAATCTCCGACAGCCTCACGGTGCTGCTGGTCGGTGTCCAGTCCGCCCTGCTGATCGTGGTCGTCCTGCTCTATATAGCCACGCTCTCGCTGCCGGCCTTCCTGCTCACTGCCGCCTTCATCGGCGTCACGCTGGCCGTGCAGCATGCCAGCGGCAGGATGGCGCAGGCGAACCTGCGTTCCGCCACTGCCGGCGAGGCGGGGCTGTTCGGCATCCTGCGGGACTGTCTGGAGGGCTTCAAGGAAGTCAAGATGCACCGCCCGCGCGCCCAGGCGCTGCTGGACGCGCTGTCCGGTCAGGCCCAGGCGGTGGCGGGCGCCATGGGCCGCCTGCGCCGGCGCACCGCCGAGCAGTTCGTGTTCGGCCAGGCCAGCCTGCTGATCATGCTGGGCGCGATGGTCCTGCTGGAGCCCCTGGTCGCTCCGTTCACCTCGTCGGTGCTCATTCGCGTCACCACCTCGGTGCTGTTCGTGATCGGCTCGGTCGGCCTGCTGGTGCAGTCGGTGCCGGTGCTGGCCCAGGCGGAGAACGCGGCCGCGAGCATTGCCGGATTGCGCCGCCAACTGGACAGCCTCGGGCCCGCTGCCACCCCGGCCGGCGCCCCAGCCGCCACACCGAACGCTGCATTCCAGGAGTTGGCCCTCGAGGGCCTGCGGTTCCGCTATCCGACGCAGGGGGACGAGCCAGGGTTTGCCATCGGCCCGCTCGACGTAACGGTGCAGCGCGGCGAGATGGTGTTCGTCACCGGTGGCAACGGCTCGGGCAAGTCGACCTTGCTGCGGCTGCTGAGCGGGCTGTACCACCCCGGCGCCGGCAGCATCCGCCTCGACCAGACGGCAATCACGGCGGACAATCAGCAGGCCTACCGCAACATGATCGCGGCGGTGTTCGGTGACTTCCACCTGTTCCGACGCCTCTATGTCATGCCCGCCGGTGGCGCGGCACAGGTGCAGGCGAGCCTCGCGGCCATGGACCTGGCCGGCAAGACCGCGCTCGACGAAGCAAACCGCTTCACTTCCCTCGATCTGTCGGCCGGCCAACGCCGGCGGCTGGCGCTCGCCCTGGCGCTGCTGCAGGACAGGCCGATCCTCGTGCTCGACGAGGTGGCCGCGGATTTCGACCCGGGCTTCCGCCGGCATTTCTATCAGGACATGCTGCCGGCCCTGAAGCAGGCCGGCAAAACCATCATCGCCGCCTCCCACGACGAGCGATATTTCCATGTGGCAGACCGCATTCTTCGCCTCGAGGACGGTCGCATCCACCACATCAACGGTGCCTTCGCATGAAACGATTCCGGCTGGGGCTTTCGGATGAAGCACTGCTGCGGCTCACGCTGGCGGCGCTGATCGTCGGCGGTCTCATTGCGTACTTCGCCGAAAACATCTTCATTGCCGTGCCGGCGGGCCATGTCGGCGTGCTGTGGTCGCGGTTTTTCGGCGGCACGGTGACCAACCACGTCTACGGCGAGGGCATGCACCTCTTCTTCCCGTGGGACCGCGTCAGGTTCTACGACGTGCGGGCGAAGAACTTCTCGCAGACGGTCGAAAGCATCACCCGGGACGGCCTCGAGATCTCGCTGACGCTCGAGGTGCGCTATCACCTGATCATCGACCAGGTAGGCCTGCTGCAACAAGCGGTCGGTGACGATTACGAGCAGTCGTTGCTGAAGCCGACCGCCGTCGCGTTCGCGCGGGGGCAGATCGCGCGCTATACCGCCGAGGAGGTCTACCTGACGCAGCGCTCGTATCTGGAGCGCGTGGTTCTCGATTTCCTGCGCCTCAACCGGACGCTGATCGTCCGCAGCGGCCTGAACGGCGTATCCTTTCTGAACTACGATGCCGTCTTCCTGAACAAGATCGAGTTGCCCGCCATCGTCCGCAACGCGATCGAGCACAAGGTCGCGCAACTCCAGGCATTGCAGGAATGGGGATACCGCGTACAGCGCGAGCAACTGGAAAGCGACCGCCGCCTGATCGAGGCGCGCACCTCGCGCACGGTGCTCGACCTGCTCGGCAACAGGTTGACCGACACGTTTGTCCGGCTCCGCTATGTCGAGGTGCTCGAACGGCTGTCGGCGTTCCCGAATACCAAGGTCATCATAACCGGCCCGGGCAATGGCGGCGTTCCCGTGATCGTGGGAACCGATGGCGCCCCCGCGCCGGCCTTCGCCCAACCGGGGGCAGCGGACACGGGGACGGCTGCATCGCCCCCTTCGCTGCTTCGGCAGGCGCCGGTACCGCCGGTCGGGGCGCCGGCAACGCAGCCATGAGCGTCGCTGCCGGCAAGCCGCACGGCGAATGGATCGTCCGCTACGGCCGGAGTGCCAGGCCAGCGGTTCGCCTGGTCTGCTTTCCGTATGCCGGCGGCGCCGCCTCGGCCTATCGGTTATGGCCGGAGGGTCTGCCAGCGTCGGTGGACCTGTGCGCGGTCCAGTTGCCGGGACGCGAGCAGCGGCATCGCGAGCCCCCGCTCACCGACATGCCTTCGGTGGTGCGGGCGACCACTGCCGCGGTGCTGCCGTTGGCCGACCTGCCACTGGTGTTGTTCGGCCACAGCATGGGGGCAATCATCGCCTACGAGACCGCGCGAACGTTGCATCGCCAGCACGGCATCGTGCCGCGCCGGCTCATCGTCTCGGGTCGCCGGCCGCCGCATATGCCTGCCACGCGTCCCGCTATGCACGCCCTTCCCGCCACGGCATTGCTCGACGAGATCCGCCGGCTGAACGGCACACCTGGCGACGTGCTGAACGACCCGGAGATGCTCGACATCGTGCTGCCCATCATCAGGGCCGATTTCAGGTTGATCGAAACCTATCGCTTGGCCGACACAACGCCGTTGACCTGTCCGGTTGCGGCCATCGGCGGCGATGCGGACCCGGATGTCACCCCGGCCATGCTTGCAGGATGGCGCGCAACGACCAGCGGCGATTTCGAAACGGCAGTGTTTCCCGGCGACCATTTCTATCACCAGGCCGACCGGCCCCGGGTGCTTCGGTTGATAGCCCGACGATTGTGGAACGAGATTGACCCGGGCTAGATAGGGTCATATCGTGACGCGGGTGCTGCAGCGGGAGACCTTGTTTGGCTGACGAGGACGAAGATCGCAGACTGTACCGAGTGGTTGTCAACCATGAAGAGCAGTACTCCATCTGGCTTGCCGATCGCCCGTTGCCGGGCGGGTGGACGGCCGTCGGCCAGGCCGCCCTGAAGCAGGAATGCCTGGATCGCATCACCGAACTGTGGACCGACATGCGCCCCCTCAGTCTGCGGCGTGCCGCAGAGGAAGCGGCGGCTTCGAAGCCGCGGGACTGAACGCGCGACGCTGCAGGAATCCGGTTCCAACCGCAAGCGACCGCGCCGTTGCAACTGGCGTTCGGGGTTTGCGGTATAACCTGGACGATCGCCCGGGCCACTGGGTCCTGGAGGAGGCAGCGACCCCGTGCTTGAGTTGATCAACCGATTCCTGCACGGCTTCGTCGGCATCCCCGTCATCCTCGCCTGCCGTCACGCCGGCTTGCTGGGCGGTTCGCAGCCGCCGCGCGGTTGCCTCGCGGCCGGTCATTTGCAGGCCTGCCTGCGGCTGCTCGAAAGCCTGGGCTGGATCGCGCCCACGCAGCACGGCATCACGCTGCTGCCGCCCGCGCGGTACCTCGAATTCGTCCCGGACGATGCGCTGCGGCTTTATCCGTTGGCGGTGCAGGGAAGCTTCGCCGATCACGCAACGGATCTCGACCGGCTCGCCGGCCAGGTCGCCGCCCGCTGGAACGGCGCCCCGCCGCTGCTTGCCGACATGCTCGACGGCACCGTGCTGGTGCCGGTGTTGAACGCGATGCTGCGCGAAGGATTGCTCACCGCGTGGCAGCGTGGCGAACCGGACGGCGTGCCACGGCCCGTGCACGCGCTGTTCGCGGCAAAAGGCTGGGTGGAGCCCTCGGACCGCCGGCTCACGGCCGCAGGACGTTTCATCGCCGAACGCGCCCTGATCACCGGCACCACCGCTTCCTACGCCCCACTGCTGGCGCAGCTCGACCTCGCTTTGGCGGGCGGCGACGTTAGCGCGCTGGTGCGCGACGCCACCGGGCGCGAGCGCCATCTCGACCGCGCGCTCAACGTGGTGGCCAGCGGCTTCCAGCACCAGCGCTACTTCACCGACCTGCAGGCGGTGGTCGCCGCGGTGTTCGACAACGACGACTTCGCCGCCCAGCCGCGCTGCATCGTCGATTCCGGCTGCGGCGACGGCACGCTGCTGCGCATGCTGCATGCCGCCGTGCGCGATCGCACGCGCCGCGGCGGCGTGCTCGAGGCCTGGCCGCTGGTGATGGTGGGCGCGGACCTGAACGCCGAAGCACTGGAGATCACCGCGCGCACGCTGGCGGGCATCCCGCATCTCTGCCTGCAGGTCGACATCGGCGACCCCGACGCGCTCGCCGCGGCGTTGGCGCGGCACGGTGCGGCCGGAGCGGGCGCCGTGTTGCACGTGCGCTCCTTCCTCGATCACGACAGGCTCTATCGGCCGCCGGAGGACAACGCCGCCGCCGCGGCGCGCCAGCAGCTGCCCTACGAGCTGTTCGCGGTGGCCGAGGACGGCAGCGCGATCCCGCACGGCGAAGCGGTGCAGAGCCTGGTCGAGCATCTGGCGCGCTGGCGGCGCGTGCTCGGCCCGAACGGTCTGGTGGCGCTGGAAGTGCACGCGCTGCCGGCCGCCGTCACCCGTGCCAATCTCGAGCTTTGCGAGAACCTGCATTTCGACGCCTACCACGCCTTCTCGCACCAGCATCTGGTCACCGCCGACACATTCCTGCTGGCGGCGGCGGAATGCGGCCTGCTGCCGCGACGTGGCACCGGCGCACGCTATCCGCGCACCCTGCCGTTCACCCGCATCACGCTCAATCATTTCTTACCCGAGCCATGGCGCGTCCGCCCGGCGCGGCCGGCGGATCTGCCCTCCCTGCTGCAACTGGAAGCGGCGTGCTGGCCGGAACCGCTGCGCGCCGCCGGGCCGGTGCTGCGGGCGCGGCTGCAGGCGGCGCCGCTGCTGCAATGCGTGGCCGAACGCGATGGCAGCATCGTCGCCGCGGTTTATGCCCAACGCGTCGCCGCGCTCGACCCGTTGCGCGACGCCCGCGCGGACGAGCTGCCGGGGCTGGCCGTTGCAGACGGCCCGGTCATCCAGTTGCTCGGCATGAACGTGCTGCCCGACGCGCAGACGCAAGGCCTCGGCGACCGCCTGCTCGACTTCGCCGTAACTTTCTATCGCGCGGTGCCGGGCGTCTCGACGCTCGCGGGCATCACCCGCTGCCGGGACTTCGAGCTGGCTACAGGCCAGTCGATGGCGGACTACGTGGCGGCGCGCGATGCCGAGGGCCTGCCCATCGACCCGATCCTGCGCTTTCACGTCCGCCACGGCGCGCGGATCGTCGCGGTGGTGCCGGATTTCCGCCCGGCCGATCGGGCCAACGAAGGCGCCGGTGTGCTGATCGCCTACGACGACGAGGCGCCGCCTGCCGCTGCCGGCGACAGCACCGCCGCGGCGCCCGCCGACCTGCTCGCCAGCGTGCAGGCGTGCATCCGCACGGTGCGCGCCACCGCCGCCGACCGGCCTGACCGTCCGTTCCAGGAGCTCGGCCTCGATTCGCTTGATCTGCTGGAATTGCGCGCGCTGCTGGCACGGCGGACCGGTCGCGCCTTCGATGCCACCATCTTCTTCAGCCATCCGACGCCCGCCAGGGTGGCCGCCTTCCTCGCCGGCGAAGCCCCCGCGCCGGCGACCGTTCCCGCCGCGCCGGCGCCCGCCGCGGCAGAGCCGGCCGATGTTGCGGCGAACGCCATTGCGGTGATCGGGCTCGCCTGCCGCTTCCCCGGCGGGGCCAACACGCCCGAGCAGTATTGGGCGCTGCTGCGCGACGGCGTGGATGCGGTGACCGAAGTGCCGGCACGCAGTTGGGACGCCGCCGCGCTGCACGACCCCGAACTGCGCCATGCCGGCCGGGTGGTCACGCGCGCCGGCGGCTTCCTCGACGGCGTGGAGTGCTTCGACGCCGGCTTCTTCCACATGACCCCGCGCGAGGCGCGGCTGGCCGATCCGCAGCAGCGGCTGCTGCTGGAGACCAGCTACGAAGCGCTCGAACGGGCTTCCATCGCGCCCGACAGCCTCGTCGGCAGCGCCACCGGTATCTTCGTCGGCCTGTTCGGCCACGACTACGAGCAGCGCCTGCTGGCCGCCGCGCCGGACCTCGATCTCGACGCCTATTTCGCCACCGGCAACGCCGCC
>CAIMEK010000846.1 GCA_903839965.1 uncultured Acetobacteraceae bacterium
CTCGATGCCCTTCTCGGGCGAGATGCGGCCGAGGAAGGCAAAGTAGTCGCGCTCGCCGGCGGGCCGCGGGGTGAGGATGGCCGGCGGCATGCCATGCAGCACCGTCGCCGCCCAGTTCAGGTCGGGCATCGGCCGGCGCTGCGCGTTGGAAACCGACACCAGCGGCACGTCGGGGAAGAGATCATAGATTTCCGGCACCCAGTCCTGGTCGAGCCGGCCGTGCAGGGTGTTCACGAACGGGGTCGGCTGGCGGGTGAACAGGGCGAAGGGATGGAAGTCGATGTGGAAGTGCAGCACGTCGAATTCGCGCGCCCGGCGACGCACCAGTTCGAGCAGGCGGGCGTAGGGGGCGTTGTTGCGCTCGAAGTTCGGCACGAAGCGGGTCGCGAACGCGCGCACCGGCACCAGTTCGGCCGAGGTGGTCGAATCGCCGGTGGCGAACAGGGTCACGTCGTGCCCCATCGCCACCAGTTCCTCGGTGAGCCAGTGGACCACGCGCTCGGTGCCGCCATAACGCTTCGGCGGCACGGATTCGAACAACGGCGCGATCTGGGCGATGCGCATGCGAGGCGGACTTCCTGCCGGAACCGGGAGTGCTAACCGCGATGGCGGAGAGCCCGTCGTCGCTGGCCTTGAGATAGGCAATGAATATGGCGAAATGCCGGCGCCGTTGCGGCGATGCGTGGCGATCGAGGGAGTCATTGTCAAAATCGTGCCGCATTGCCGGGCCATGGTCGCATCCGAAGGCGGGCGCCCCGGACCCGCACCGGTTGCTGCGCCCCGCGCGCAGGGCCGCGCTGCACTGAACAGTTTTCCGACGGCATGGTTCCGGAAACCATGGCAGCGGATGAGACCATCATCTGTGACCAGCAAGTTTACGCCAGCCCAAATCACTCGCTACCAGAATCGTCCTCTGGCCTTCCTGCTGCACTACGTCATGCGGCACCGGCTTGGACATGCCGTTGTTCTCGTCTCGGTATTTCTGGCCGTCGTCTGCTCGGTCTGCACCCAATACGGCCTGAAGGGACTGATCGACGTCATTTCCCGCGGCCCGGGCGCGCAGGGTGCGTGGCAGGCGTTCGCCCTGTTGTGCGCGCTGATCACCGTCGACAACCTGATGTGGCGGGTCGGCTGCTGGGTGGCGGCGTTCAGTTTCGTCCGCGTGACGGGGGACGTTCGCAGCGACTTGTTCCTGCACCTGGCCGGGCACTCGCCGAGCTATTTCGCCGAACGGCTGCCCGGCACGCTGGCCAGCCGGGTAACCGCCACCTCGAACGCGATTTTCCAGACCGAGAACACATCGTCGTGGAACGTGCTGCCGCCGTGCCTGGCGGTGTGCGTGGCGATCGTGCTGCTGTGCACGGTGAGCCCGACGATGGCGGGGGCCTTGGCGCTGGTCAGCCTGGCGATGGCGTCGCTGATCTTCTGGCTGGCCCGCAACGGCACGCCGATCCATCGGGTGTTCGCCACCCGCGCCGCCAGCGTGGACGGCGAACTGGTGGACATCATTTCCAACATGTCGGTGGTGCGCGCGTTCGGCGCCACCTTCCGCGAGCACCGGCGGGTCAACGCGGCCATTGGCGAAGAGATGGCGGCGCGCCGGCGCAGCCTGCTCTACCTGGAAAAACTGCGACTGCTGCATGCCGTGCTGACCGCCTGCATCACCGCGGGCCTGCTGGCCTGGGGCGTGATCATGTGGGAGCATGGGCAGGCGACGCCGGGCGACATGGTGCTGATCTGCTCGCTCGGCTTCACCATCCTGCACGGCACGCGCGACCTCGCGGTGGCGCTGGTGGACCTGACGCAGCACGTCGCCCGGCTGGGCGAAGCGTTGGGCAGCCTGCTGGTCGAGCACGACCTGCCGGACGTGCAGGACGCGGCGACGCTGCGGCCGGGCCCGGGGCGGGTGGAGTTCGACGCGGTGCGCTTTGCCTATCCGGGGCGGCCGCCGATTCTGCAGGAGCTCGACCTGGTGATCGAACCGGGGCAGCGCGTTGGGCTTGTGGGCGCCTCGGGCGCCGGCAAGTCGACCGTGCTGGCGCTGCTGCAGCGCTTCTACGACATCCAGGGCGGCCACGTGCTGGTGGACGGGCAGGATATCGCGAAAATTACCCAGGAGAGCCTGCGGCGGATGATCGCGGTGGTGCCGCAGGACATTTCGCTGTTCCACCGTTCGGTGATGGAAAATATCCGCTACGCGCGGCCGGAAGCCAGCGAGGCCGACGTGCTGGCCGCCGCCACGGTGGCGCGCTGCCGCGAGTTCATCGAGGCGCTGCCGGAGGGGTTCGACACCATGGTAGGCGATCGCGGCGTGAAGCTCTCGGGCGGTCAGCGCCAGCGCCTCGCCATCGCCCGCGCCCTGTTGAAGGACGCGCCGATCCTGCTGCTCGACGAAGCCACCTCGGCGCTCGACAGCGAATCCGAGCAGGCGATCCAGCAAGCGCTCGACATCCTCATGCGCGGCCGCACCACAATCGCCATCGCCCACCGGCTGTCCACGCTGAAGAACTTCGACCGCATCGTGGTGATGGACCACGGCCAGGTGATCGACGACGGGCCGCCCGACGTTCTGTCCAATCGGCCAGGCCCTTATCGCGACCTGCTGATGAAGCAGATGATGTCGACGGACGGCACCTGATCGAGGCTGCTTGCCAAACCGTTCCCGGCGCGCCTAGGATTTCGGCAATCAACGATCGTGCCTCGGCGGCATCGTTCGCTTTGCCTCCCTGAGCACGGCAAATGCCGGGAGGATAACGATGGCCGCAAACGGTCACGCCGACGCCGCAGCCGATGCCCGCAATGATGCCGGGGCCTACCTCATCTCGGGCCGCATCGACCGGTTGCCCCTTACACGGGTCCACTGGGAATTGGCGATACTGGTCGAGATCACCTGGGGTTTCATCATCGTCGATACCGATGGCATCGGCGCCCGTCTCTACCCCTTCGTCTGGCGGCCACTTGGCCTCATCACCAACACGCAATATGCGGTGATCCAGGCGTTGCAGGTCGGGCTCGGGGTGCTGCTCGGCACCTATTTGATGAGTTTCGTGGCCGACAAGTATGGACGACGGCCGGCCATTCTGCTGTCCACCGCCCTGGCCGGCATTTGCCTCTGCCCCTTCGCCTTCGTCACCGATTTCGTGCCCCTCGTGCTGTTCTCCGTGCTCAGCACGCTGGGCGTCGGCGGCATCGTCGCCACCCATGCGGTGTATCTCTCGGAGATGACGTCGCATTCCGTGCGCAACAAGACGATGCTGACCTCCCAGGCCAGCACTGCCATCGTCGGCGTGTTCATCGCGCTGGCCGCCAGCAAGATGATGCCGAAGGAGTTCGGCCTGTGGCGGGAATTCGTTTGGCTGGGCGTGGTGATCCAGGTCTTCATCCTGCTGCCGCTGCTCTATTTCCGCCTGCCCGAATCCCCCCGCTGGCTCGAAGCCCATGGGCGGCATGACGAGGCGGACAGCGTGCTGCGCAAGCTCGAGCGCCGCATCGCCGCCATCGCCGGCCCCCTCCCGCCAGCCGACCCCACGCCGCGCGTCGTCGGCCGTGCCGCCAAGGGGCAGCTGCTCGAAATCATAACCAACCCCGAATACCGCGGGCGCAGCATCCTGATCCTGGTGTGCTGGCTGCTGGCCTATCCCGGCATCGTCTACGGCCC
>CAIMEK010000847.1 GCA_903839965.1 uncultured Acetobacteraceae bacterium
CGGCGTTGATCGACAAGCCGGCGCCGGCGTTCGTGTTGCCGGCGCTCGGGTCGGGGGGCGAGGTTTCGCTGGCGGGGTTGCGGGGCCAGGTGGCGGTGGTGAATTTCTTCGCCTCGTGGTGTGTGCCGTGCCGCATCGAGCATCCGGTGCTGATGCGCCTGGCCAACCAGGAAAAAATTGCCATCATCGGCATTGCCTACACGGACGCGCCGGCGGCCGCGAAGAAGTTGCTCGACGATGCCGGCGATCCTTATCGCCGGGTGGGGCTCGACGAAAGCGGGCGCACCGGCATCGATTTTGGCGTCTATGGCGTTCCGGAGACTTATGTGATCGATGCCACCGGGCGGATCCGCAAGCGTTTCGTGGGGCCGATGAGTCCGGAGGCGGTGGACCGGGAGTTGCTGCCGTTGCTGCGCCGGTTGGGGCATTCATGATTCGTGTGCTGGCTTTGTTGTTGTTGCTGGTGCCGGGGCTGGCCGGTGCGGTCGAGCCGCGCGAGCGCCTGGCCGATCCCGCGCTGGAGGCGCGGGCGCGGGCGCTCAGTCGCACGTTGCGGTGCCTGGTCTGCCAGAACGAGTCGATCGACGAGTCCGGTGCCGACCTGGCCCGCGACATTCGCGTGTTGCTGCGCGAGCGGCTGGCGGCGGGCGACAGCGACGCGGCGGCGCGTCGGTTCATCGTCGCCCGCTACGGCGATTTCGTGTTGTTGAAGCCACCGTTGGAATTGGCCACCGTGGTGTTGTGGTTTGCCCCGGTGTTGCTGCTGATCAGCGGCGGTATCGCCGTGGTTCTGTACGTGCGCCGTCGCCCGGAAGCAGAGATGCCCGAGATGAGCGAGGCCGAGCGCCAGCGGGTCGCGCAATTGCTCCGGGAGACCGACGCGTGATCGCGCTCGCCCTGGTGTTGGGTGGCCTTGCCGTTGTCGCGTTGCTGCTGTTGGTGCTTCCGGTATTGCGGGGCGGGGCGGCAGTGCCGGGTCGGGCCGGCTACGACAGCGCCGTCTATCGCGACCAGTTGAAGGAGGTGGAGCGCGATGTGGCGCGCGGCCTGATCGGCGAGGCGGAGGCGCACGCGGCGCGGCTGGAGGTCGAGCGGCGCCTGCTCGCCGTTGCCGCCGCGGCGCCGGAGGGAGCGATGGCGGTGCGGCGCAGTCCGTTGCTGGCCATCGTGTTGGCGGTGCTGGTCGCCGGTGGCGCCGCCGGGCTTTACCTGAAGCTCGGTGCGCCGGGCGTGTCCGACACGTCGTATGCGCTGCGGGTGGCGGCGCGGGGTTCCTCGGCCGACATTCCCAACCATCCCGACATGTCGAAGCTGGCCGCCTCGCTCGCCGAGAAGCTGCGTTCCGACCCGAACAATCGCGAGGGGTGGCAGCTTTATGCCCGCACCCTGGCGAGCATCGGCAACTGGCAGGGCAGCGCCAATGCGTATCGCAACCTGATCGCGCTCGGCGAGGTGGGTGCGGACGACTATGCGGGCTATGGCGAGATGCTGGTGCTCGGTTCCGAGGGCGTGGTCACGCCGGCGGCGCGCGAGGCGTTCGGCAATGCGTTGCGCACGGATGCGTCCAATATGGTTGCGCGTTTCTATCTCGCGCTGGCCGACGCGCAGGCCGGGCAGGGCCAGCGGGCGCTCGATGCCTGGGTGAAGCTGGCCGGCGAGGTTTCCGACGAGGACATGCGGTCCGAGATCGCACGGCGCATCCAGGAGACGGCGAAGCTGAGCGGTCTTGCCGCGCCGGCGATGCCGCCTGCCGCGGCGGCGCCGGCGCAGGATCCGGCGCCGGCGCCTGCACCCGGCCAGGAGCAGATCGCCGCCGCGGCCAACATGTCCGAGGCGGAGCGCACCACCATGGTCAACGGCATGGTGGAGCAGTTGGCCGCCAGGCTGCAGGCCAATCCGAACGATGCCGACGGCTGGGCGCGGCTGGGGCGTGCCTATGCGGTGCTGGCCGAGCACGACAAGGCGGCCGACGCCTACGAGCATGCCGCGGCGTTGCAGCCGAACGATGTTTCGCTGCTGATACAGGGCGTGCAGGCGCTGATCGAGGCGCAGAAGCCGGACGCGCCGATCCCCCGGCGGGCGATCGATCTGTTGCGCCACGCCGAGCAGGTCGATCCGAAGCGTGCCGAGGTGCTATGGTATCTCGGCCAGGTCGAGGCGCAGGCCGGCCACGCCGAGGCCGCGCAGGGCTATTGGCGCCGGGTGCTCGATGTTCTGCCGCCGGACAGTCCCGACCGCAAACTGGTCACCGACGCCATCGACGCCGTGAAGAAGAACTGACCCTTCCATCCCTACTCCGGGTCAGCCACCCTCCATGCGCGTGCGCTGCCGGATTTCCGCCAGCGAACCGGCGGCGCCGCCGCACATGCTGTTCTCGCCCCGGTCCTGCACCGCGTTTCGTCCGGTGCGCATGGCATCGGAGAGTTGGTTCGCCAGCACGGTCATGGCGCGCGGCTTCCGGCCGATGCCGACATAGGTGAGGATCGCGTCGTGCGCCGTGAGGATGTCGGCGCCGGAGACGCCGCATCGCTGTGCCACGCCCAGTTTCACGCCGAGATCGGTGACGAACTTTTCCGCCGCCGCATCGCCTCGGACATCCGACTTCTGCAGCCGGTCGAAATCCGATTCGGGAACCGCCGGATGCGCGGCGGTCGGCGGCGCAGGCGCCGGTTGGCATGCCGAGAGGCCGATCGCCAGGACGGCCCAGATCGCTGCGCGTTGCATGTCTGTCTGTCTCCTGAATTGCTCGCGCCGTCAGCCCCCGACCGAAACGCGCTGCAGGTCCGGCACCGGACGGTTAGGTTAGCGGAGGGAGCGCGGAACAAAAAGCGCTTTGGCGGCGGCGAGTCGTTATGCTGGCCCGGCCGCATGCGGTCGGTTTCGCCGATGCCTCGGCTTCGGCTCCCGGTCGGGTTCCTGCTGCTGGCCGATGATCTGTTCCGCCCGCCGGAAGATCTCCCGCAGGTGCCGGCGCATCGCCGCGACGGCCCGCGCTTCGTCGCATGCCGCCAGCCCGTCCGTGATCTCGCGATGCTGCTCGATCAGCAACGGGATGTGCGTCACGTCCTGCAAGGTGGCCCGGCGTACCCGGTCGAACTGGACCTTGGTCTGGCGGATGACATCCCACACCCGGGCGCGACGGCTGATCCGGGCGATACAGGCGTGGAACAGCTCGTCCTGCTCGAAAAACGCCTCCGCCGAGCCGGCCGCGAAAGCCTGTTGCTGCAGCTCCAGGCTATGGTTGAGGTCACGCAGGGAGGTGGCGTCGATATAGCGCACCGCCTCCCCGATCAGGGCGCACTCGAGATGCTCGCGGATGAACTGGGCGTCGCGGAACGCCTCCATCGAAATGGGCGCCACGTAGCTGCCGCTCTTGGGATAAATACGAACGAGGTCCGCCTCCGCGAGCTTGATGAGTGCCTCTCGCACCGGCGTGCGACTGACGCCGAGGCGTCGGCAGAGGTCGAGTTCGGCCATCGGCGTTCCGGGTGGAAGCAGGCCGCTCACGATGTCATGCAGCAAGCGGTCGAACACCCGGCTGGCCAAACGCTCGGTTGGTGGGTTGGTCGCTACGGTGTCCATTGCGCTAATCCCATCACGATCCCTGCCAGCGGCCACGCCTGCCGAAACCCGCCCATGATAGCCTGGATTGCCGGTGGTCCGGAACCGGCGACGGAATGCCGCCGCCTCAAAGGAATCCGATTGAAATCCAGGGGATCAGGACGATCAGGACCAGTGTTACGACAAGCGCCGCGAGATGCGGCCAGACGTGGCGGATCACGTCGTCGGGCGAGACGCGGCCGATCGCGCAGGCCAGATAGAATCCCACGCCGAAGGGCGGCGTGAAGAGGCCGAGCCCCATGGAGAACACCGCGATGATCGCATAATGGACCTCGTTGACCCCCATCATGCGCGCGATGGGAAACAGCAACGGCCCGAACAGCACGATTGCCGGCACACCCTCGAGAACGCTGCCGAGGACGGTGAAGGCAGCCGCCGAGATCGCCAGGAATCCCCAACGCCCGCCAGGCACGCTTGCCATGAGCTGGACGAGCTGGCGCGAGAAACCGGACTGCGTGAGCGCCCAGGCCATGGCGCTCGCGGAGCCGACCACGAGCAGGATCGCTCCGGACAGCGAGGCGGTATCGACCAGGATGGGAAACACGCGCCGCCAGTCGAATTCACGATAGAACAGCATGCCGACCAGGATCGTGTAGACGACGCCGATGGTGGCGACCTCGGTTGCCGTCGCCACGCCTTTCACTACGGCCGTGCGGATCACGACCGGCAGGATGAGGCCGGGCAGCGCGACCGCGAGCAGCTTCAGCTTGATGTTCCGGTCGACCTTCCTCGCCGAGCTCATGTCCTCGTTGCGCGTCTGCACAAAGATGATGGCGCTCAACGCCACCATGCCGACCGCCGCCGGCAGCAGCCCGCCGGTGAACAGGGCGGCGATTGAAACCCCCGTCACCGAACCGACCGTGATCAGCACGATCGAGGGAGGAATGGTTTCCGACATGACGGCCGAGGCGGACAGCAGCGACACGAGATCGCTCTCGCGGTTGCCGCGTTTCTTCATTTCCGGGAACAGCGCCGGTGCGATCGCTGCCATGTCGGCGGCCTTCGCCCCCGAGATGCCGGAGACCAGGTACATCGCCGCGAGCAATACGTACTGCAGGCCGCCGCGCAAATGCCCGATCAGGGACACCAGGAAATTGATCATGGCCCGCGCCAACCCGGCGAGTTCGATCAGGGCCCCGAGCAGCACGAACATCGGCACCGCCAGAAGTACCAGATACGACATGCCCTCGCTGAGGCGCCCGGGCACGATCGAAAGCGGAATCGTTGTCGTGAACTGAAGGTAGGCGACGGTGGCCAGCACGAACGACAAGGCGATCGGCATGCCGATGACAATGCAGAATGCGACAATGCCGAAGAAAAAAATCAACAGGTTGTAGTTGCCGAAATCCTCCAGCGACGGCGCGGCAAACCAGAACACGCCGAAGGCGGCCACCACGACTGCGAGCGATCCGGCGATCTGCGGCGGCGTGGAAAACTGGATGAGCTTGTCGATCGCCGTCATCAGCATCAGAAGAATGCCGACGAGCAATGCCGCCTCGCGGAAGGATTCGCTGATTTCCAGGACCGGCGTGTAACTGTCGGAATGGCCGGCGACGTGCTGCCAGGTCGGGGCAAGCATCGCCAGCAGCACGGCGCAGACCAGCATGAGTCCCAGGGCATCGACACGCGCACGCCGCCCGGGAGGCATGCCGCGCACGAACGCGGTCAGACGCATGTGCTCGCCCCGCCGCAGCGCCACCACCGATCCGAGCATCGACAGCCAGACGAACAGCACCGTGGCAAGTTCGTCCGACCAGGTGAGCGGATCATTGAAGACGTAGCGCGCCGTCGTCGCCCAGCCGAGCAGGCAAACCTCGGCAACGACGAGCAGGGCGGCCGCCGCCTCGACGGCCATCCCGAGCAGGCGATCGAAAGTGGCAAACAACCCGGGGTGGATGGTCGAAGCCTGGGCGGGAGTTTCCACGGCGTTTTCCTCTCCAGAGGCGGCGCCGCCTGTGCAAGCGGGCGGAAAGCGCGGCCTGATCGGCGGGGACGGCCGGTTCATCCGCCCCCGCGCGATCCGGTAAAGGCGGATGTGTCGTCAGAGCGTCCCGACGTACTTCTCGAGCAGGCTCCAGTACTGGGTCCCGAACTTGGATTTCCACTCGTTGTAGAACCCGGCGGAGCGCAGGGTGTCGCGGAAAGGCGTCGTGTCGATCGTGTTGAAGACCAGGCCGGCCTTTTTCATCTCGCTCTCGGCGCCTTCGTTGAAGTGCTTGATGTCTTCCCGCTCGCGCAGCGCCGCCGTCGACAACGCGTCGATGATCACCTTGCGCACGTCGTCGGGGAGCGCGGCCCAGCGGGGCGCATTGGCGAAGATGTAATGGCCATCCCAGATATGGCCGGAGAGGGTGACGTATTTCTGCACTTCGTAGAGCTTGGCGCTCTGGATCAGGGCGAGTGGATTCTCCTCGCCATCGACAATCCTGGTCTGCAGCGCCGCGTATAGCTCGCCGAAGTTGACCGGCGTCGGCGACGCGCCGAGCGCCTTGAACAGGGTGACCCAAAGCGGATTGCCGGGAACCCGGATCTTGAAACCCTTCAGGTCGTCCGGGCGCGTGATCGGCTTGATGCTGGAAGTGATGTTGCGGTAGCCGTTGTCGAGCATCTTGGGGAACACGAACAGGCCGACTTTGTTGAAGGCGGCACGCACATGGTCGCCGAGGTCGCCGTCCATGGCGGCCCAGACATCGTTGTAGTTCTTGAACGCGAAGGCCACGGCGTTGATGCCGCCCTCCGGCACCACGGTCTGGTTCACGCCCGAGGTCGACATGAAATCGAGCGCGCCGCTGCGGGTTTGCGAGAACATGTCCGGCTCGCTGCCGAACTGGCTGTCCGGATAGACCTGAAGATCGACCAGCCCGTTGGTCTGCTGCTTGATCGTTTCCGAAGCCTCCACGATGCGCGTGGCGGCGGGATGGCTGCTCGGGAAAGCTGTGCCGTAGCGCAGACGGTATTTCGCCGTCTGGGCAGCGGCCTGGCGCAATGGCAGGCCCGCGGTGACCAGCCCGGTCATGGCTGCCGCCTGGGCGAATTGTCGCCGAGAGATGTTCATGTTTCGGTTCCCTCCACGGAATGCGAGGGGGACAGTGCCATGCCCCGAACTAGGATACAAGATAATTTTGGCGAAAAAGCTCGCCTGCTGGATGTCTTTGCGGCCGCGGACCTGATCGGAAACGAGTCGGCCCCCCTGCCGATCCACCATTCGGGACATGACGAACCGGGTGAACAGCGGAATTTTCCCAGTTATAAGCAATATTAGGTCGCTACTAGACGGAATTATGCAATTTTCATCCCCCAAGTCCTGCGGGCTGCCCTCACCCTGTCCGTCGCGAGCATGGCTTCAGATCGGATCGGCAGGGCGAACGCCTTCGACAGCGAATCATTTTCCATATACATCTTGTATCCTAGTTAGCGTTCCATTATCCCTTTCCGGGGCGACAGGTCCCCCCCGGCGCCCAGGGGCAATCGCGGGCCGGCCGGGCAGGACGCTTTGGAAAACCAGCGGACGGGAGAAGCAAATGAAGAGCGTCGTCGTTACACGCCCCGGGGTGATCGTGCTTGAGGACCGGGCCCAGCCTGTTCCCGGGCCTGGGGAAGTCCGTATCCGGGTCGAGCAAGCCGGTATCTGCGGATCGGACGTGCACATCGCCCATGGCAGCAATCCGTTTGCCCACTATCCGCGCGTTATCGGCCACGAGTTCTTCGGCCGGGTGGATGCCGCGGGCGATGGCGTCAGCCTGCCGTTGGGCGTGCGCGTCGTCGTGGATCCGGTCGTCAGCTGCGGCCACTGTTACCCCTGCTCGGTCGGGCGCGCGAACGTGTGCGCGAACCTGCAGGTCATCGGCGTGCATCGCGACGGCGGCTTCTCCGAATTCTGCTGCGTGCCGGCCGGCAACGCCCATCGCCTGCCGGACAGCATCGGCGATGAACAGGCAACCCTCATCGAGCCATTTTCGGTGGCGGCCAACATCACCGACCACACCGGCGTCTTTGCCGCGGACGTGGCGCTGGTCTACGGCGCCGGCCCGATCGGCCTGACCATCGTCCAGGTACTGAAAAGCGTCTATGGCGTACGCTGGCTGATCGTTACCGATCGCATTGACCAGCGTCTCGCCGCCGCACGCGCGAACGGCGCCGATCTGACCCTCAATACGGGTCGCGAATCGTTGGCGGACGCGCTCGCCGCCGGCGGGTCGGCGCCAACGCTGGTGATCGACGCCGCCTGTCATCCCGCCATCCTCGGGGAAGCGATCGAGATCGCCTCCCCGGCGGCGCGCATCGGCATCATGGGTTTTTCCGGCGCGCCGTCCAGTGTCATCCAGCAGAAAATCACCAGCAAGGAACTGTCGATTCACTCATCCCGGCTGAACAGCCAGAAGTTCGCCAAGGTGATCGACTGGGTGGCCGCAGGGCGCCTGCATCCCGAATGGCTGATCTCGCACCGGTTCCCGCTCGCGGACTTCGCCTCGGCCTTCGACGTCTTCGAACACAACCAAACCGAATGTTGCAAGGTGCTGCTGTCATTCTGACGAAAGTCATCCTTGCGACCGCGCCCGCAAGCCCTCCAGTTCCAATGAGGCTGTCATGACATCGCCATCGCCGACCGGCGGATCGACTGTCCGCCGTCTCGCCAGCGCTACCCTGGCGGAAATTGCGCCCCCCACCGAGCGGCCGACCTACGACCGCTCGGCCGTCTCCCCCGGCATCGTCCATATCGGCCTCGGCTCATTCAGCCGCGCGCATCTGGCCGTCTACACCGAGGACCGTATCGCAGCGGGTGAATCGGAATGGGGGATCATCGGGGTCGATCCGCTCTCGCCGGCACTGCGTGACGCGCTCCTCGGCCAGGATTGCCTTTACACGCTGGTCGTCCGCGCACCGGAGGCGGATCGCCTGAGAGTGGTCGGCTCCGTGCTCGGGGCATTCGCCATGCCCGACGACACCTCCGAAATCCTCGACCGCATGACCGACCCGCGGACACGAATCACCTCGCTGACCGTTTCCGAGAAGGGTTATTGCCAGGACGCCGCCACCGGCACGCTGGACGAAGCGCATCCCGCAATTATCGCCGACCTCGCCAATCCGACAGCGCCGCGCAGCGTTCCGGGGTTGCTGACCGAAGCATTGCGCCGTCGGCGTTCCGCCGGTCTGCCGCCATTCACCGTGCTGTGCTGCGATAATCTCTCCGAGAACGGCATCAAGGTGCGGCGCATGGTTGCGCGCTTCGCCGCGCTGCGCGATCCCGGGCTTGGCCGGTTCGTGGCGGAGCATGTTGCCTTTCCGTGCACGATGGTCGACCGCATCACGCCGGCCACACGCGCGGAGGATCGCGCCGCCGTGGAGAAGATGCTCGGCTTCACCGACGCCTGGCCCGTGGTAACCGAGCCGTTCCGGCAATGGGTGGTGGAAGACAATTTCCCGCTCGGCCGCCCGGCCTGGGAACAAGCCGGCGCGACTTTGGTCGGCGACGTGCTGCCATTCGAACTGATGAAACTGCGCTGCCTGAACGGCGCCCATTCCGCCCTGGCCTATCTTGGCGTGGTCGCCGGGTACGAGACGGTGTTCGCCGGAATGACCAACCCGCAATGCGCCGCTTTCATCCATCGGCTTTGGTCAAACGATCTGGCGCCGACCGTGCCGCCCGTGCCTGGCATCGACGTCACCGCCTACACGCGCGAGCTCGAAACACGGTTCACGAACCCGTCCATCCAGCACCGATTGCTGCAGATTTCTTCGGATGGGTCGCAGAAGCTTCCGCCGCGGCTGCTTGAACCGGCGTTGGAGCGGCTTCGCGTGCTGGCCCATCCACGTTGCATCGCGTTCCTGGTTGCCGCCTGGATGCGCTTCCTGCTCGGCCGCAGCGATGCCGGCGTCCGTTACGACATCGCCGACCCGATCGCGGCCCGGCTGACGGCGATCGCCCATGACTGCGGCGGCGATGCCACACGGCTCGCATCCGGCCTGTTCAAGGTTTCCGAGATCTTCACGCCGGACGTGCTGGCCTATGCGGCGTTCCGTAACGACATCGTAACCGATCTGCGGTCCATTCTCGACCTGGGGATGACCGGTGCGATGGCTGCCTTTCTCGCTCGCGCCTGACGCAGACCGGCCCGCCGGTTTCGGCACCGCCCCGGCGTGGGCCGAAACCGGCGGGGCGTGTCGTCAGCCGTGGCGGATCGCGATGGTCTTCATGGCGGCGAAACTGTGCAGGGCCGTGAATCCCTTCTCGCGCCCGTGGCCGCTGCGCTTCACGCCGCCGAACGGCAGTTCCACCCCGCCGCCGGCGCCGTAGTTGTTGATGAACACCTGCCCGCTGTGCACCCGCCGCGCCAGTCGCATGGCGCGGCCCACATCGGCGGTCCAGACGCCGCAGACCAGGCCGTAGGGCGTGCAGTTGGCCACCCGCAGCGCTTCCGCTTCGTCGCGCACGCGAATCGCCACCAGCACGGGACCGAAGATCTCCTCCTGCGCCAGCACATGGTCGGGCGGCACGTCGGCGATCAGCGTGGGCTTCACGTAGAACCCGCCGGGCGGGGCGTTCGATGCAATCTTGCCCTCCGCCGCTATCCGCAGCCCGTCGGTGCGGGCGATGTCGAGATAGCGACCGATCCGCGCCTGCTGCGCCGGGTTGATGACCGGCCCGATATCCAGGTCGAGCTCGGCCGGGCCGGCCACCAGCTTGTCGAAGCGCGCCGCAAGGTCGTTGACGAAGCGCTCGAAAATCGGCTCCTCGATCAGCACGCGGGCGCCGGCGCTGCAGGTCTGTCCGGCGTTCTGGATGACGGCGTTGACCACCACCGGCGCCGCCGCTTCGAGGTCGGCGTCGGCGAACACCAGTTGCGGCGACTTGCCGCCGAGTTCCAGCGTCGTCGGGACGGTGTGGCGCGACGCCGCCGCCTGCACCAGCGTGCCAACCTCCGGGCTGCCGGTGAAGCTCACATGGTTGACGCCGGGATGCCCGGCCAGCGCCGCCCCCGCCTCCTCGCCGAGCCCGGTGACCAGATTGACGGCGCCGTCGGGGAAGCCCGCCTCCACCAGCAGCGCCGCCAGCGCGATGGCCGACAGCGAAGCGTCCTCGGCCGGCTTGATGACGCAGGCGTTGCCCATGGTGAGCGCCCCGCCCACCGAGCGGCCGAGAATTTGCAGCGGGTAGTTCCACGGCACGATATGGGCGGTGACCCCGTGCGGCTCCCACACGGTCAACACGGTATAGCCTTCCTGGTACGGGATGGTGTCGCCGTGCACCTTGTCCGCTGCCCCCCCGTAGTATTCGAAGTAGCGGGCGCAGGCGATGACGTCGGCCCGGGCCTGGCGCAGCGGCTTGCCCACGTCGGCGCAGTCCAGCGCGGCAAGGCGGTCGACGTCGCGGCGGAGCAGGTCGGCGGCGCGAAACATCAGGCGCCCGCGGGTGGCGGCGTCCATGTGGCCCCACGCCCCGTCCAGCGCGGCCTGGGCGGCCGCCACGGCGGCGTCGATGTCGGCGGCCCCGCCACGGGCGATATGGCCGATCTCGGAGCCATCCGAGGGGTTGACCACCGGCAGCGTCGCGCGCGCCGCGCGCCAGGTGCCACCGATCAGGTTGCCGTGTTCGTGCATGGATCCCTCAACTCGCTGAAAGCCGCACACCGTCACCGGAACGTCGCGCTCGCGGATGCCCGGACCATCATTCATACCCGGCGCCGGCGCCGATTGACATCGTAACCTCGTTCCTGGTGGAGCATCGCAGATGCCTGACTTTCCGGGAATGGGTCACCCCGCGTTCGCATCCGCAGGTCAAGCCCTCACCTGGATGTCGGCCGAATCCTGTTGTTCGATGGCCAGGTGTTTGATCCCAGGCTTTGCTGGTGAGGTCTCCGCGGGTGAGTGGCGGAAAGCGCTCCGGGCCAGGGTCTGCACGCGAGCGCACGGCCCCGATGCCGCAGCTGTCGCTGATCGTGCCGCCCGACCGGTTGGTGACGGGCCCGCCCGCATGTGCTCATTGCGCAGCGGCGGTCACCGAACGCTGACGGCCTTTGGCGGCGACAGCGCGCCGGTCCTGCCAGCCGGGCGCCGACCCATGTGCGTTTACTATTGACCCTCCCCTGCTCGGTTCCTAGCGTACCGTGCCGGGCCGTGACAGGAGCCGACCCGAAGACACGACTCTCGCCCAACAGATTTCCTGGGGACCCCGATGGCCACGCACCGTTTTCACCCGACCCGATATTTCAACGTTATCGGCACCGCTGAGCCCTGCCTTCGGATTGCCGATGGCGATACGGTGGTGACTGATACGATCGACGCCTCCGGTCTCGACGCCCGCGAGGTTGCCGTCGGCGACCGGCCGAATCCGATGACTGGCCCATTTTTCGTCGAAGGCGCCGAGCCGGGCGACACGCTGGCCGTCCGCATCGACCGGCTGACGCCGAGCCGGGCGACCGGCTGGACCTATTCGCCCCTGGCCTTCACCGTGTTGGACCCGGATGCGATCCCCGATCGGCCACCGACAGAGCGTGCCGTGTGGGACATCGACGTCAAGGCCGGGACCGCGCGGTTGCGCGAGCCGCCGAAGGGCCTCGAGGCCTTCGCTCCGCCGCTGCAACCGATGATCGGCTGTTTCGGCGTTGCGCCGGCGCGCGGGCAGGCGCTGTTGACCGCGACCAGCGCGAATAACGGCGGCAACATGGACTATCGCCTGTTCGCACCGGGAACGACCGTCTGGCTCCCGGTATCGGTGCCAGGTGCACTCTTCTATCTCGGCGACGGTCATGCCTGCCAGGGCGACGGCGAGATCGTCGGCACCGGGATTGAGACCTCCTTCGAGATGGAGGTGACGTTCCGCGTGCTGAAGCGGACGATCACCTGGCCGCGCGGCGAGACTGCCGAGGATATCTTCGCGGTCGGCAATGCCCGGCCGCTTGATCAGGCGCTGCAGCACGCCACGACCGAGATGCTGCGCTGGCTCGGTGAGGACTACGGGCTGGAGCCCCGCGCTGCCAGCCATTTGATGGGTCAGGTCGTTCGCTACGATGTCGGCAATGTCTTCGACCCTGCCTACACAGTTGCCTGCAGAATCGCCAAACGCTGGCTGACGGAGCGGTAGCACTCGGGAGCCGCCGCGAGCCAGGCCGCCGGTTTAGCGGGTTTCCTGGCACAAGCATGAAGCAGCCCTGCAGACTTTTCTGGCCGGGCCATGTGGATGTCGTCCCGGCAACCGCGCATGCGGCGGGAGGCTGTCTGGGTGTCGTTCGGATGCTTGCCGATCGCGGCGTGCGTGCGGTTGTGGCAATCGGCATGGGCCGCCGTCCGCTGGAGGGGCTGCTGCAGGCTGGGACCGCGCGGTGCGTCTTCGTGCTTGTCGGCACGGTATGGCAGGTGCCGCCGGTCAGCTATGTCTCCCAGTTGCGCAGCGAGGTTCGTGGGGGGCACCAGTCAGAGCCGCTGCATTTCGCCGGAGGTAGGCGGGGGTGGCGGCACGTCGAGTGACCTGCACGCAGGGAGATTTGGGGGATGACACCGGAGATCAGTGGGACCGACCGTGTCCTCGGCGTTGTCGTCGGCCCGGCGCCGCCTTCCTTCGTCCTGAGGGATGATGGCGCGGCGCGCCGGTTCGGCCTGATCGGCATCGCGCCGTGGGTCAACGGCGTGGCACGCCGGGGCTCGCTCCACACCATGCTGGGTTGGCAGGCCTGCTCGCGGCCGGAAAGTTTCCAGCGCTGATGGCCCGACCCCGGCGCTTGCGGATGATCTGGCGTCAGCGCTCGCTCGGAGGCGAGCTGGGCCTGGTCATCGGCCTCAAGGTGATCGCGCTGGTGGCCCTTTACCTGCTGTTGTTCTCGCCCCAGCACCGTCCTTCCATCGATCCGGCGGCCCGCATCGCGGGCGCGGCACCGACCGCTCAGAGGTGAGTCCCATGGACGTCGTCGCACTTTCGCGCCTGCAGTTCGGCCTGACGGCCATGTACCATTTCCTGTTCGTGCCGCTGACGCTTGGGCTGTCGATCATCCTGGCCATCATGGAGAGCGTCTACGTCACCACCGGCCGCACGATCTGGCGCGACATGGTGAAGTTCTGGGGCTTGCTGTTCGGCATCAACTTCGCCATGGGCGTCGCCACCGGCATCACCATGGAATTCCAGTTCGGCACGAACTGGGCCTACTACGCGCACTACGTCGGCGATATCTTCGGTGCGCCGCTGGCCATCGAAGGGCTGATGGCCTTCTTCCTCGAAGCCACCTTCATCGGCCTGTTCTTTTTTGGCTGGGAACGGCTCAGCCGCGTGCAGCATCTGTTCGTCACCTGCATGGTGGCGCTCGGCAGCAACCTGTCCGCGCTGTGGATCCTGATCGCCAACGGATGGATGCAGAACCCGGTCGGAGCCTACTTCAACCTGGACACCATGCGGATGGAGGTCACGGACTTCGCCGCGGTGGTGCTGAACCCCGTGGCGCAAGCCAAGTTCGTGCACACGGTGTCCGCCGGCTACGTGACCGGGGCGATGTTCGTGCTGTCGATCAGCGCGCTCTACCTGTTGCGCGGCCGCCACCGGCCGCTGGCGCTGCGCTCGATGGCGGTGGCCGTCAGTTTCGGCCTGGCGTCCGCGGCCTCCGTCGTCGTGCTTGGCGACGAGAGCGGCTATACGGCGGGCGAGAACCAGAAGATGAAGATCGCCGCCATCGAGGCGATGTGGGAGACCGAGCCGGCCCCGGCCTCCTTCACCGTGGTCGGGCTGCCCGATCAGGCGACGCACCAGACGCGCTATGCCGTGCGTGTGCCGTTCGTGCTTGGCCTCATCGCCACCCGGTCCATCGACGGCGAGGTGCCCGGCATCAAGGACCTGGTCATGGATGCGCAGAGACGCATCCGGAGCGGTATGCAGGCCTACGCGGCGATGGGCGTGCTGCGCGCGGACAAGGTCAACGCCGAGGCGCGGGCCGCCTTCGACGCGCATGTCGCCGACCTCGGCTACGCGCTGCTGCTCAAGCGCTACACCCCGGCCGTGACGGAGGCGACCGACGCCCAGATCGCCGCTGCCGCCTGGGACACGGTGCCGCCCGTGGCGCCGCTGTTCTGGAGCTTCCGGATCATGGTCGGACTGGGTTTCTACTTCATCGCCCTGTTCGGCGCGATGTTCTGGCTGTCCAGCAAGCGGCAACTGGACCGCTTTCCGGCCCTGCTCCGGCTTTGCCTGTGGTCGCTGCCGCTGCCCTGGATCGCGGCGGAGCTCGGCTGGTACGTCGCCGAGGGCGGGCGCCAGCCGTGGACGATCGACGGTGTTCTGCCGACCTTCCTGTCCGCCTCGACGCTTCCCGTGGAGAACGTGTGGTTGTCGCTTGGCGGGTTCGTTCTGCTTTATTCGGCACTGGCTGTCGTCGAGATCTACCTCATGGTGCGCACGATCCGGCAGGGCCCTGCAGGGATTCCGGAGAAAGCGCCCTCCGGACTGCCGCCGTCGCACATCCCGCATCCGGCCGAGTGAGGGAGGACGCGATGTTCGATTACGAAGTCCTGCGCCTGATCTGGTGGGCCGTGCTCGGCGTGCTGCTCATCGGCGTCGCGGTGATGGACGGCTTCGACATGGGAACCGCCATCCTGCTGCCCTTCGTCGGCCGTTCGGACGCGGAGCGCCGGGTGCTGATCAACACGGTTGGCCCGGTCTGGGAGGGCAACCAGGTCTGGCTGATCCTCGGCGGCGGTGCCATCTTCGCCGCCTGGCCGCCGCTCTACGCCGTTGCCTTCTCGGGCTTTTACCTGGCGATGTTCCTGCTGCTGGTGGCCCTGATCCTGCGGCCCGTGGGCTTCAAGTTCCGCAGCAAGCTCGCTTCTCCGCGCTGGCGCACGACGTGGGATGCCGCGTTGTTCGTCGGCGGTCTGGTGCCCGCGCTGGTGTTCGGCGTGGCATTCGGCAATGCGCTGCGCGGCGTGCCCTTCCGTTTCGACGAGACCTTGCGCCTCACCTACGAGGGCACGCTCTGGCAACTCTTCAACCCGTTCGGGCTGCTCTGCGGGCTGCTGAGCGTCGCCATGCTGACGCAGCACGGGGCGGTCTGGCTGGCCTGCAAGACCGAGGGAGCGCTGCGGGACCGCGCGCAGCGCGCGGCGGTGCTGTGCGGGGTCGCCGCGGTGGTGCTGTTCGCGATCGGCGGGCTCTGGGCGGGGTGGCTGGATGGCTATGCGCTGGCCTCGGCGGTCGACCCGGCGGGGCCGTCCAACCCGCTGGCCAAGCAGGTCGTACGCCATGCCGGGCAGCTCTGGGCCAACTACGGCACCTACCCACCCGCCGCCTTGGCGCCGCTTATCGGCCTCGGCGGGCTTGCGGGCGCCGCCTGGCTTGCGCGCGGCGGACGCCATGCCCAATGGGCGTTCGTCGTCAGCGCGCTCGGCATCGCGGGCGTCATCGCGACGGCAGGGGTCAGCGCTTTCCCGTTCCTGCTGCCGTCGTCGCTTGCGCCGTCGGCCAGCCTGGTCGTCTGGGATGCGTCGTCGAGCCGCAAGACCCTGGCGATCATGACGGGAGTGACGGTCGTGTTCCTGCCGATCGTGCTGGCGTACACCGCCTGGGTCTACCGGGTGCTGCGCGGGCCGCTGTCGGTGGAACGGATCTCCCAGGATTCCAAAACCTTCTACTGAGGAGACACGGCATGTGGTACTTCACCTGGATCCTCGGGTTGTCTTTCGCGGCGGCATTTGCGGCGCTGAATGCGATGTGGCTCGAACTGGCGGCGGATGACGGCTGGGACGAGTCCGGCGCCGGTGCAAAGCCCTCCACGGAGCCGTGACGTCTGGTTCGGGCGCGGGACAACGGCGGCCTGAACGGGACGGCATCTGCAATCAGACGACGGTCCCGCGCTCATTGAAACGTGAACGGCGGCCGACGGTGGGTGAGTGATATATATTTCACGATTTCGTATATAGTATTTTATTAACAGCGGGAGCCCGGATGCCAGCGAAGCAAATGATCGGAACGGAAGATGTCGGCCTGCCCGCGGAACAGGGCCTAGCGGAGCTGTCGCCCGGCCGCCTTCCGGGATCGGCCCCGCCCCGGATCGGGGAGCCCGCGGTGCCGTTTCGTGTCCGGACGACGATGGGCGAGCGCAGCCTGGAGGACTACCGCGGCCGCTGGCTGCTGCTGATCTCGCACCCCGCCGACTTCACCCCGGTCTGCACCTCTGAGTTCATTGCCTTCGCCAAGGTGCATACGCAGTTTCAGGCGATGGGCTGCGATGTGCTTGCGCTGTCCGTGGACAGCCTGTTCTCGCACCTGGCCTGGGTGCGCAGCATCCGTGCTGAGTTCGGCGTCGAGGTTCCGTTTCCGATCGCCGAGGACATCTCGATGGCGGTCGCCGCGGCCTACGGCATGATCCATCCGGCCGACACCAACACCTCGACCGTCCGCGGCACCTTCCTGATCGACCCATCCGGACGGGTGCGGGTGCTCAGCTATTACCCGATGTCAACCGGACGCAGTGTTGATGAGCTGCTGCGGGCGCTCGCGGCGCTCCAGGAGACCGACGCGTCCGGCCTGTCCACCCCGGCGGGATGGCACCCTGGCGAGGATGGCGTGCTGCCGCCCCCGGTGACGGTGGCTGAGGCCGATGCGCGCACGCAGGATGGAGCACCGGCCTGGTACTATCAGCCGCGCCCGGTGGAACGGTGACCGCGCCCGCCAACAGCGCGATGGGCGGCTGCGACCCGCAGGTAGTCGCGGAATTCCTGCGCGCGCTGGCGCATCCGATGCGGCTGACGATCCTCTGCCGCCTGCTGGAAGGCGAGGTTTCCGTCGCAGGCTTCGAGAACGAACTCGGACTACGGCAGCCGAGCCTGTCGCAGCAGCTTGGGCAGCTTCGCGAGGCTGGGCTCGTGGTGGCGCGCCGCGAAGCCAAGTCGATGTTCTACAGCCTAGCGGATGGGCGGGTCCGCGCTGTCCTCGGCACGCTGCACACCGCGTTCGCCTTCCCCGGCACCTTCCACAAGGAAAACGCCAGGACCGGGGTAGCGAAGCCGACGCATGCGGGTGCGGCTCCGATCGATCCCACCGACAAGCCATCGACCCGCGCTGGCGCGCAGGAGCCGATCGAGTGCGGCGTCTTCGCCGTCGCCGGCTGGCCCACGCCGTAAGCGTCCATCAACCATCATCGGCGGCTCATGACAGATCTCCTGGCAATCAGCTCCGGCTCCCTGGTCGGATTCACCCTTGGCCTCATAGGCGGCGGCGGGTCGATCATCGCGACCCCCATGCTGCTGTACCTGATCGGCATGTCGCCGCACATGGCGATCGGTACCGGCGCGCTGGCGGTTTCCGCCAACGCCTTCATCAGCTTCGCCGGGCACGCCAGGGCAGGAAACGTCCGATGGGCCGTCGGAGCGGTGTTCGCGGTCGCGGGCGTGGCGGGTGCGATCATCGGATCGACGCTCGGCAAGGCTTTCGACGGCCAACGCCTGATGCTGCTGTTCGCCATCCTGATGATCGCGATCGGTGCGCTGATGCTCCGCCCGCGGCGCATCGGCGGAACGCAGAACAGCCCGCTCACTGTCGCATCCGCCGCGCGCGTCGCCGCGATCGGCCTTGGCGTCGGCCTGCTGTCTGGCTTCTTCGGTATCGGCGGCGGCTTCCTGATCGTTCCCGGGCTTATCTTCGCAGCCCGCATGCCGATGATCAACGCGATCGGCACCTCGCTGCTCGCCGTTGGCGCCTTTGGTCTCATCACGGCGCTGAACTATGCCGTCTCCGACCTGGTGAACTGGCCCGTCGCAGCGGAATTCATCGTCGGCGGCATCGCCGGAGGCTGGATCGGGCTGCGAACCGCTTGCCACCTCGCCGACCAGCGCCACGCGCTCACCCGGATCTTCGCGGGCCTCATCTTCGTTGTCGCCTTCTACATCATCCGGCGCTCGACAGGAAACGCCTGATCCGCGCAGCACCCTGGAGAACCTTCCGATGGATGCCATTCCACACGCTGTCGACCTCTCGGTGAAGCCCGAGATCACCGCCTTTTTCGACGAGGGCACCAGCACGGTCAGCTATGTGGTCAAGGACTCGGATTCGCCCGCCTGCGCCGTCCTCGACAGCGTCCTGGACTTCGACTACGCGTCCGGACGCATCGGCCACGGGTCCGCCGACGCGATCATCGCCTTCATCCGCAAGCGGCAGCTCCGGCTCGAGTGGCTGATCGAGACACATGTCCATGCCGACCACCTGTCGGCCGCGCCGTACATCCAGGAAAAGCTCGGCGGCACGCTGAGCATCGGCGACCGGGTCACGGTCGTGCAGGAGACGTTCGGCAAGGTGTTCAACGAAGGGATGCAGTTCCGGCAAGACGGCAGTCAGTTCGACCGGCTGTTCGCGGACGGTGACAGCTACGCCATCGGCGGTATGACCGCATTTGCGATGCACACGCCCGGCCACACGCCCGCCTGCGTGACCCATGTCATCGGTGATGCGGCGTTCGTCGGCGACACGCTGTTCATGCCGGACGGTGGCACCGCGAGGGCAGACTTTCCAGGAGGGGACGCGCACGTACTGTTCCGCTCCATCAGGCGGGTGCTTGCGCTGCCGTCGCAGACACGTCTTTTCATGTGTCACGATTACCGGCCCAACGGGCGCGAGATCCGCTGGGAAACGACCGTTGCCGAGGAACGCGACCACAACATCCATGTGCATGACGGCGTGTCCGAGGAGGAATTTGTGGCGATGCGCCAGGCGCGTGATGCCACGCTCCCAATGCCGAGGCTGATCATCCCCTCGATCCAGGTGAACATGCGCGGCGGACGCCTGCCGCCGCCGGACGCGAGTGGCCGCTGTTTCCTCAAGGTGCCCGTCAACGCGTTCTGAACGCAGCATCGCTGATCAGGCCTAGAGGAAGCTAGTGGAAGCGGAACGAAACTCCACGAGGGCGGCGCCGAACGCCGCCGTCATCCGCTGGCGTTCGGCAGAGTACGAAGGATATTTCTGTGTTGAACGACCATGCATAACTTCACTCCTATCCCCGCCGCCATCGGTGGCGTGCTCATCGGACTTTCGGCCGCACGGCTATGGCTGGCGAATGGAAGCATCGCAGGGATCAGCGGCATTGTCGGCGGGCTGGCCACGGCTGGCCGGGGCGAGCGGGGCTGGCGGCTGGCATTCCTTGCGGGACTGATCGCGGCGCCTCTGCTCTATTGGGCGATGGAGGGACGGCCGGACATCTCGCTTCAGGCCGAGCCCGCCGCCGTGGTCGTGGCGGGCCTGCTGGTCGGATTCGGCACGCGCCTGGGCGGCGGCTGCACCAGCGGCCACGGCGTCTGCGGGCTGGCGCGATTGTCACGGCGCTCGGTGCTTGCGACCGTTCTTTTCATGGCTGCCGCGGCCGCGACGGTTGTCCTTGTCCGGCATGTGTTCGGGGGCTGACAGATGGTACGCCTCATCGCTCTCGTGGCCGGGCTGCCGTTCGGGCTCGGGCTGACAATCTCGGGGATGATCAATCCGGGCATGGTGCTCGGCTTCCTCGACGTCGCCGGCGACTGGGATGCAAGCCTTGCCTACGTGATGGCCGCGGCGATCCCGGTTGCGGCGGTCGGATTTGCCCTTGCGAAGCAGCGGGCGGCGCCTCTCTGTGCCACGGTATTCTCTGGGTCAACCAAGACGCGGGTGGACGTCCGGCTCGTTGCTGGCGCGATCCTGTTCGAAATTGGTTGGGGGTTGGTCGGCTACTGTCCTGACCCCGCGCTGGCTTCCCTCGGTTTCGGCCTCTGGCAAACCTGGCTGTTCCTGCTGGCAATGCTGGCGGGCATGGGCGCCTTCCATGGCCTGGAGCGGATCATGGCTTTGCGTCCGCCTGCCCGGTGACCGGGCGGCCAGCCTGAATCTGCGGTCCGTTTGCTCGTCGCCACCTGCCTCGCTGATTTAGGAAGGGAAGTCCTGCAGAACGTCGCGCCGAGGGGTGGAAGCGTTTTCGCGGAGTTCGGCCATGGCGCTGGCCTCCGCCGAGCTTCGCGCATCGCTCACCCGGCGGCGGTCAGTCGATCATGATGGTCTCGCCGACGAAGGCCGGGATGAATCGTGTCCCGAAGGCTTGCTGCAATCGGGCCATCATCGCGAATCCCGTGCAATGGTTGGCCGCCTGTCGGCGGCGGCCAGAATCCGCGTAAATCCGGCGGCGTCCGAAAAATTGGCATACCCTTTGCTTCGCGAGCGCCAGCCAGTCCTTGGCGTCGTTCGATCAGGAGCCAACGACTGCCGGACAGCCCTCTGTCAACGCCGCA
>CAIMEK010000848.1 GCA_903839965.1 uncultured Acetobacteraceae bacterium
ATCCAGCAGCCGCAGGCTTGGGATATGGAAAGTTGGGCCGGGGTTCGGCCCATCGGGGCCAGCCATCCGTCCTGGGACGTGTCGGGAAATCCAACCAACTGACAAGAAAGGATATTTCTTTTATCTCCGCGCCTATGGGGCGGAGCCCCTGGCCTTCTTACGTTAGCGCATTCCAGCACCGCGGGCGATGCATGGCGGTGGGTGATGCAGCTTAAGATAACGCTGCTTATTATATGCGTTGTGAGCGATCAACCGGACGTCCTGTTTCTGTTGCACGACCTGGCGCGGATGCTGCGTCTGGATGCCGACCGTCGGGCCGGGTGCCATGGGTTGACCCGGGCGCAGTGGGTCATTCTGTTCTGGCTCGATCGCCAGCCCGGGCTGTCGCAGAAGGAATTGGCCGAGATCCTGGAGGTCGAGCCGATCACCGTCGCGCGGCTGATCGACCGGCTGGAGGAGCATGGCATGGTCGAGCGGCGCGCCGATCCGGGGGATCGCAGGGTTTGGCGGCTGCATCTGCTGGCGCCGGCGCGGCCGGTGCTCGATGCGTTGATGGAGGAGCGCGCATCCCTCGTGGCGCACACCACCATGGGGCTCGACGGCAAGACCATTGCCATCGTCGGCGCGGCATTGGCGCGCATGAAGGTCAACGTGGTGGCTGGGCTGCGCGAGCGGGAACGCCAGTTGATGCCGCAGGAAACCGCCTGATGTCGCAGGCCAGCGCAACCGAAATCGGCCGCGCGCCGCGCGGCGCCGTTGGCTCCACGCTGCGCCGGCATGCCCGCGTGCGGGTGTTGCGTCCGTTGCTGATGCTGGGCGGGATTGTGGTGGTGGCGGTCGGTGCCGGTTATTTCTGGTTGGCCGGGGGCCGCGTCATTTCCATCGACAACGCCTATGTGCGCGCCGGCAAGCTGTCGGTGGCCACCGACGTGTCCGGCATCGTGCAGGACGTGACGGTGAAGGAGGGCGCGCATGTCCGCCGGGGCGACGTGCTGTTCCGCCTCGATCCGCGCCAGTTCGAGATCGCGCTGGAGGGCGCCAAGGCCAGCCTGGCGCAGGTTGGCCTGCAGATGGAGGGGGCCAAGCGCGACTACCAGCGCATGCAGCGCGACATCGAGGCCAAGCAGGCCCAGGTGCAGTCCGACCAGGCGAGTTTCGACCGGTTCGCCAACCTGGTGAAGGGCGGCGGGGTCACCCGCGCCGAGTACGACGATGCCCGCTTCAAGCTGGCGGCCGACCGCGCCGCGGTGGAGAGCCTTAAGGTGCTGGCGCTGGTGCAACTGGCCCGGCTCGGCGGCGACCCCGACATCGATGTCGCCCGCACGCCCGAATACCTGAAGGCCAAGGCCCAGGTGGAGGAGGCGCAGCGCCAGCTCGACCATAGCGTCGTGCACGCGCCGTTCGATGCCGTCGCCACCCAGGTCGACCAGATCCAGCCCGGCACGTATCTGGCCGCCTCGGTGGCCGCGTTCGGGCTGGTCTCCACCGAGCATATGTGGATCGAGGCCAATCCGAAGGAAACCGAGCTGACCAACGTCAAGCCCGGCGATCCGGTGCGCTTCACGGTGGACACCTATCCCGGCCGGACCTGGCAGGGCACGGTGGAGAGCATCGCGCCGAACAGCGGCTCGGAGTTCTCCATTTTGCCGGCGCAGAACTCCTCGGGAAACTGGGTGAAGGTGGTGCAGCGCATTCCGGTGCGCGTGCGGGTCGACCGGCGGCCCGGCGATCCCGACCTCCGGGCCGGCATGAGCGTGGTGGTGGACATCGATACCGGCCATGTCCGGCACTTCAGCGACCTGATTCCATAAATCGGCTCCGCCCGGCGCCGGCGCGGCGCGGCGGGGCGCACGCAACCCTGGGGGAAGGGTGACCCACGACGCCGTTCCGCATCGTGCACTGATCACCGGCTGCGCCATGGTGGCGACGCTGATGCAGGCGCTGGAGTCGACCATCGCCAACGTGGCGCTGCCCTACATGCAGGGCAGCCTGTCCACCACGGCCGACCAGAT
>CAIMEK010000849.1 GCA_903839965.1 uncultured Acetobacteraceae bacterium
CCGCCTGCTATGGCTCGCAGATGCAGGCCTTGCTCGCCGAGCCCGCCGCCGTCGAACTTTTAGCCGCTGTCCCCGCCGCCCGGCGCATCGTCAACCCGATCCTGCGCATGCTCGGCATCGGCCCCTTCACCCCCCGCCAGCGCCCGGTCCGCCCCGTCGCAGCTCCCGCCCCAGCTCCCGCTCCCGTCCGCGCCGCACCCGCGCGACGCCCCGCGTTCGCGCCACCCGGCGAGGACGTCCCCCGCTGCTCCGGCTTCCCCTGGCACCTGCTGCTCACGCCGTCCGAAAGGCTGGGTTGAGCAACCCAGGCCCGGGTGCGCCCTATTTGTTACGATATCGTATCTATAACCGGCGCAGCGGGACTGTATTCGCCTTTCCCCATGGCCGCTCCCCTCCCAGGCCGGCGCACGGCTCAGCCACCAGGCGTCGGATCTTGCCCGGCAGAAGCAACATTTATTGCCCGATCACCCCGTGATTTCGGCGTTTTGTGCCGGCAGCGGCGGATTTCCGATTGCGCGGCCCTCGGCGGCATATCAGGCTTGCACCTTCGCGCCTGCCGCCCGTCGGAAAAATCCCGACGCGCCGGCCAGTGTTCGACTTGGCTGGGACCGCAACAACACCGGGAGATGCTGTCGTGAGTGACGTCCCCATCGACATGCCACTGCCTTCACCCGCGGAAATGTCCGCCCTGCGCAAACGCGCGATCATCGCCTGCGGCGTCGGCAATTTCTTCGAACTGTTCGACTTCGTGCTGTACGGCTTCTTCGCCGTGCCGATCAGTCAGGCATTCTTTCCCGCCGGCAACGACGCCCTGGCCCTGATCAACACCTTCATCACCTTCGGCGTGGGTTTCCTGTTCCGCCCGCTCGGCGCGGTGATCATCGGCGCCTATGGCGACAAACACGGGCGCAAGGCGGCGCTGGTGGTGACGGTCGGGCTGATGGCGGCGGCCACCGGCTTCACCGGCCTGATCCCCACCTACGCTTCGATCGGCCTGCTGGCGCCGCTGATGCTGCTGATCTGCCGTTGCGGGCAGGGCTTCTCGACCGGTGGCGAATGGGGCGGCGCGGCGGCGTTCCTGGTGGAATATTCCGAGCCCGGCAAGCGTGGCCTGACCGGCAGCTGGCAGCAGTTCAGCACCCAGATCGGCGCCACCAGCGGCGCGCTCTCGGCCTACCTGCTGGCCAACTACCTGGCGCCCGACGCCTTCGCTTCCTGGGGCTGGCGGGTGCCTTTCGTCGCCGGCTTCCTGCTCGGGCCGATCGGCTACTACCTGCGCACCCGGGTCGCCGAGACGCCGGTGTTCGCCCGCCATGCCGTGGAAAACACCACCTCGCACACCCCGTTGCGCGAGGCGCTCACCACCCACTTCACGCCGATCGCCCAGGCCTTCGGCCTGTCCATCATCGGCATCGTCGGCAACTACGTGATGATCGTCTACATGGCGACCTACGCCATCCGCACGCTGCACATCGCCCCCGGGCCGGCGCTGCTGGCGGTAACCCTGGGCAACGTGGTCGTCACCATTTTCACCCCGCTGACCGGCGCCCTGTCGGACAAGGTCGGCCGGCGCCCGATGATCGCCGCCAGCGCCCTCCTCTATCTGGTGCTCGCCTATCCGCTCTATTTGCTGGTCGGCAACGGCACCTTCCCGACGCTGCTGCTGGCGCTGTGCATCGTGGGGTCGATCCAGTCGCTCTACACCGGCACCATCCCGGTGATCCTGGCGGAGATGTTCCCCACCCGCATCCGCTACACCGCGCTGTCGCTGAGCTACGGCTTCTCGGTGGCGATCTTCGGCGGGTTCTCGCCGTTCGTGGCGCAGTACCTGATCACCGCCACCGGCCACCCGCTGTCGCCGGCCTTCCTCGTCATGGCCGCCGGCGTGGCGAGCGCGCTGTCGATCTGGAGCATGCCGGAGCCGAGGAACCGGCCGCTGCACTGAAACCTGGGCCTGGCTACCGCGCGAACGCCACCAGGCGTCCGCGCGGCGCGCCGAGCACCTCGTCCTCGCGCATGACGGCCTGGCCGCGGATAATCGTCGCCACCGGCCAGCCCGTCACCTGCTTGCCGTCGAACGGGGTCCAGCCGCAGGGGCTGGCGATCCAGCTCGCCTCGATGCGGCGGCGCCGGCCCATGTCGACGAGGGTGAAGTCGGCGTCGTAGCCGGCCGCCAGCCGCCCCTTGCCGAGCACGCCGTAAACCCGCGCCGGCCCCGCGCTCATCAGGTCCGCCAGCCGCGACAGCGACAGCCGGCCGGCATTCACGTGGTCCAGCATGACGGGCACCAGCGTCTGCACGCCGGTCAGCCCGGAGTGGCAGTCCGGCCAGGGCCGTTCCTTGGCCGCGCGCGCATGCGGGGCGTGGTCCGAGCCGATGGTGTCCACCGTGCCGTTGTGCACCGCCGCCCAGGCCGCCGCCCGATGCCGCTCGTCGCGGATCGGCGGGTTCATCACGCCATAGCCGCCGAGCCGCTCGTAGCAGTCCGGCGCCACCTGCGTGAGGTGGTTGACCAGCACCTCGCAGGTGGCGATGTCGCGGAAATCCTTCAGGTAATCCAATTCCTGCGCGGTCGAAACGTGCAGGATATGCGCCGCCCGCCCGGTCCGCCGGGCCAGCGCCATCAGCCGGCGGGTGCCGAGGAAGGCCACCTCCTCGTCGCGCCACTCCATGTGGCAGGCATACGGGTCGCCGGACTTGAACATCGGCTTGCGGGCCTGCAGGCGGTACTCGTCCTCGCTGTGGTAGGCGATGCGGCGATGCCCGCTCAGCATCACCCGCTCCAGGTGCTCGTCGTCCTCGACCATCAGGTTGCCGGTGGAGGAGCCGGCGAAGATCTTGATGGCGCAGACGCCGCGGCCGGTTTCCAGCGCCGCGAGTTCGGGGATGTTCTGCTTGGTTCCACCGACATACAGGCCGATATCGCACCAGGCCTGCCGCTCGACGTAGGCCTGCTTTTCGGCCAGCCGCTCGGCATCGACGATCGCCGGGTTGGTGTTCGGCATGTCGAACACGGCGACGACGCCGCCGAGCACGGCCGCCCTGGTCCCGGTCGGCACCGACTCGACCGCCGGGTCGCCGGGGTCGCGCAGGTGGACGTGCGGATCGATCAGCCCGGGCAGCACGTACAGCCCGGTGGCGTCGATGGTTTCCGCCGCCTCGGCGTCGAAGCTGACGCCGAGTTCGGCGATGAGGCCCTGGCGCACGCCGATGCTGGTCTGTTCGATGCCCCACGGCAGCACGCAGGCGCCGCCGCGGATAATCAGGTCGTAGTGCGCGGGCATGGCTGGTCCCTCGTTATGAAGCCGACAGCGTCTCGACCACGTCGCCCGCCGGCGGCAGCCCCAGGATATGGGTACGGTGCCAAAGGGCAAGGAACAACCGGTGCCACGCCGCGGTGCTTTCGCGCTTGCCCGCGCGGCCCGGTCACCATCGGACCGACATGGCGCCATCCGAAACGACCCGGCGCTTGCCCCGGCCGGAAGCGGCCCCCATGTCCACGGCATGACCGACCTGACCGACCTGCCCGAGCGCGGCGTGATCGACCTGACCGGAGAAGATCGCGTGGCCTTCCTGCAAGGCCTCGTCTCCAACGACGTGGCCCAGGCCGCGCCCGGCACCGCCGTGTGGGCCGCGCTGCTGACGCCGCAGGGCAAGTGGCTCTCCGACTTCTTCATCCTCGCGGAGCGCGAGCGCCTGCTGCTCGATTGCCCGCACGAACACACAGCGCTGCTGGTGGCGAAACTGTCGCGCTTTCGCCTGCGCTCCAGGGTGGCGGTGCGTGACGCCTCCGACGAGCTGCGCGTCCATGTCGCCTGGGACGGCGCGCCCGACCTGCCGCCCGGCGCCATCGCCGCCCCGGACCCGCGGCTGGCCGAGGCCGGCTGGCGCATTCTGTCGCCCGCTCCGTTGCCCGCCAACGCCACGCCGGCGGCGTGGGATGCGCATCGGCTGGCGCTTGGCCTGCCCGACGTGACCGACATGGAAGCGGAGAAGACGCTGCTGCTGGAGGCCGGGTTCGACGAACTGAACGGCGTGTCGTGGAGCAAGGGTTGCTACATGGGCCAGGAGCTGACCGCGCGCACCCGCTACCGCGGCCTGGTCAAGCGCCGCCTGGTGCCGGTTGCGGTTGATGGCCCATTACCCGCGCCCGGCACGCCGGTGCAGCGCGACGGCCAGGAGGTCGGCACCATGCGCAGCGGACGCGGCGCCGCCGGGCTGGCCACCCTGCGCCTGGAAGCGCTACACGCGCCCGTGCTGGCCTGCGGCGAGGCTAGATTGACCCCGCGCATGCCCGCCTGGATGCGGGGCCTCACTCCGGAATCCATACCTTAACGAACGGGGTGCAGGGGCCTCTCGGCCCCTGCCGGGTCCAGGGCAGGGCCCTGGCCTTAATGCCTGCCCCCGGAACGGTCAGGTCCAGTCGTCGTTGCCGCCCCCGAGATCTGACGAGTCGGTGCCGGGGTCCGTGGCGTCGTTGCTGGCGTCGGTCCAGCCGCCCCCCTGCGGATCGGTGCCGCCGGCCGGGTCGGCGGTGGTCCAGCCGGAACTGTCGGGTTCTGTCTTTTCCGCGCCGCCGAGGTCGTACGGATCGGTGCCGGGTGCTGCGCCGCCGGGGTTCGACCAGGGGCTGGCGGCGGCGGCCGAGGGAATGAACCCGCCGGCCGCCCCGCCGCCGTGGCCGCCGGAGAACAGGTTCATCAGCGCGTTGCCGGCCACCATTCCGCCGGCGACGCCGGCCGCGGTGGTCAGGGCGCTGCCAAGGAAGCCCGACCCGCGCGGTTGGAACATGCCCGGGCTGTAGCCGGGCGCATATTGCGGCGTCGGTGGCGGCGCGTACTGGGGCTGGGGCTGCGCATAGGCCTGCTGGGGCGCCGCCGGCCGCTGCCCGCCGCCGAACAGGCTACCGAAAAAGCTGCGCTGCGGCGGCGGCTGCGCGGCCTGTTGCGGCTGGCCCCACGGCGAGGCCGCCGCCGGCGCCGCGGCCGGGGCCTGCTGGCGGGCCTGTTGCAGCTCCCATTCCAGCCGCTGCAGACGATTCTGCGCTTCCACCAGCGCGTGCTCCTGCACGAACGCCATCTGGGTGATGCGGTAGCGGGCCTCCGGATAACCGGCAAGCAACTGGCCGATCAGCGCATCCGCCTCCGGATCGACCGGCGGCAGCGGCGGCGCCGGGGGCTGCCCCGCCGGTCCGGCGGGCTGGGCGCCCGCCACCCGCTGGATGAAGCGCGTGATGAGGTCGCGTTCCTCGTTGGTCATTGGGTCTCTCCGAGCCGCTCTGGCCGATCCCTGCTGCCCAGGGGACGCGGCACGTCCCCGGCAGCGGGGCATGTGGTCCGGCTCCATTACGGCTTCAAGTGAAACCCGCTCCATGCCAATCCGTTGCACGCCCCCGGCATGGCGGCGCCCGATCCACCCTCCGGGCGCATGGCGGGCCCTGTTGTCGCGCGCTTGATGCGCCCCGGCCTGCCGCCTATGGTCCGCCGCTTCACGGATCGCCTGGCCGGGAAACACCGGAAACGATGGACCCTCTGCTGCCCCACCAGCCCGGCTCGGCCCCGCCGAGCTTCCAGGACCTGATCCTGCGCCTGCACGCCTTCTGGTCGGCTCAGGGTTGCTTAATCCTGCAGCCGTACGACGGCGAGATGGGCGCCGGCACCTTCCATCCCGCCACCACGCTGCATTCGCTGGGTCGCCACCCCTGGGCGGCTGCCTACGTGCAGCCCTCGCGCCGCCCGGGCGACGGCCGTTACGGCGAGAATCCCAACCGCCTGCAGCACTACTATCAGTATCAGGTCATCATGAAACCGAGCCCGGCGGACGCCCAGGCCCTGCTGCTGGACAGCTACCGTGCTCTCGGCCTCGATCCCCTGCGGCATGATTTCCGTTTCGTCGAGGATGACTGGGAGAGCCCCACCCTCGGCGCCTGGGGCCTGGGCTGGGAGGTCTGGTGCGACGGCATGGAAGTGGGCCAGTTCACCTATTTCCAGCAAGTCGGCGGCATCGCCACGGAGTTGCCCAGCTTCGAGATGACTTATGGACTCGAGCGGCTGGCGATGTACGTGCAGGACGTCGAGAACGTCTTCGACCTCGACTTCAACGGCCGCGGCGTGCACTACCGCGACGTGTTCCTGCGGGCCGAACGCGAATATAGCGCCTACAACTTCGAATACGCCGACACCGCCATGCTGGCGCGGCATTTCGACGATGCCGAGCACGAGTGCGCCGCCCTGCTGAAGCACGGGGTCGCCCTGCCGGCCTACGACCAGTGCATCAAGGCCAGCCACCTGTTCAACCTGCTGGATGCGCGTGGTGTCATCAGCGTCACCGAGCGGGCCGCCTATATCGGCCGTGTCCGCGCGCTGGCGAAGGGCTGCTGCGAGGCGTGGCTCGCCGGCGAGCCGGCCTGACCCCATGCCAGAATTCTTCCTCGAACTGTTCAGCGAAGAGATCCCTGCCCGCATGCAGACCCGGGCGGCCGAGGACCTGTGCCGGCTGGTCGGCGAGGCGCTGGCGCCGCTCGCTCCGGCGGAAATCCGTGGCTTCGCGGGGCCGCGACGGATCGCGATGGCGGCCAGCGTCGCCCGCGGCGTGGCCGAGAGCCGCGTCCGCGAGCGCGGCCCGCGCCGCACCGCCCCCGAACAGGCGCTGGCCGGTTTCCTGCGCAAGCATGGCGCCAGCCGCGAGCAGGTGCGCGAGGAAGGCGACTTCTGGGTGTTCGATCGCGTGCTGCCCGGCATCGCCGCCGCCGAGCTGATCGCGCGCGCGCTGCCCGGCGTGCTGCGCCGCTTCCCCTGGCCGAAGTCGATGCGCTGGGGCGGCAGCAGCAGCTTTACCTGGGTGCGCCCGCTGCGCCGAATCCTGTGCATTCTCGACGGCGTGACGGTGCCGTTCGACCTCCGCGAGGGCGAGGACGACGGCCACGGTCTGGCCAGCGCCAACCTCACCGAGGGCCACCGCTTCCTGTCCCCCGGGGCTTTCCCCGTCGCCTCCTGCGCCGCGTGGCGCCAGGCGCTGCTGGCCCGCCATGTGGTGGTCGATGCCGCCGAGCGGCGGCGCCTGATTCGCGATGGCGTCACCGGGCTGGCGGCCGCACGCGGCCTGACCGTGGTGGACGATGCGGGACTGCTGGACGAGGTGGCGGGGCTGGTCGAATGGCCGGTGCCGCTGCTCGGCGCGATCGACGCCGCCTACATGGACCTGCCGCCCGAGGTGATGCAGGTCTCGATGCGGGTGAACCAGCGCTATTTCGCCACCCTCGATGCCACCGGACAGGCGGCGCCGTGGTTTGCCTTCGTGGCCAACGTGGCGGCCACGGATGGCGGACGCACCATCATCGCCGGCAACGAGCGCGTGCTGCGCGCCCGCTTCGCCGACGCCCGGCATTTCTGGGATGCTGATCGCACCGTCCGGCTCGACAGCCGGTTAAGGGCGCTGGAGCAGGTGACGTTCCACGCGAAGCTGGGCAGCCAGGGCGAGCGCGTCGCGCGGCTGGCTGCCCTGGCCGGGGCGATCGCGCCCCTGGTCGGGGCCGACCCGGCGCTGGCGGAGCGCGCGGCCCGGCTTTGCAAGGCCGACCTGACCACCGGCATGGTCGGCGAATTCCCCGAGCTGCAAGGCGTGATGGGCCGCTATTACGCGCTGCACGCCGGCGAGGAGACGGCGGTCGCCGAGGCCATCCGCGACCATTACGGACCGAAGGGGCCCACCGACACGGTGCCCACCGCGCCGGTTGCCATGGCGGTGGCGCTGGCCGACAAGCTCGACCTGCTGGCCGCCTTTTTCGGCATCGGCGAGAAACCGACCGGCTCGGGCGACCCCTATGCCCTGCGCCGCGCCGCTCTCGGCATCATCCGCATCATCCGCGAAAACGGCCTCCGGCTGAACATGCGCCCGCTGCTCGGCAAGGCCGCCGCGTTGCTGAGCGCGCAACCCGACATCGAGGACCTGCTGGACTTCCTGGCCGAACGCCTGCGCGTCCAACTCCGCTCCGAGGGTGCCCGTCACGATGTACTGACTGCAGTGCTCGGCACCGGCACCGACGACGATTTTGTCCGTTTGCTCGCCCGCACCGACGCCGTCACCGCCTTCCTGGCCACCGACGACGGCGCCAATCTGCTCACCGCCTACCGCCGCGCCGCCAACATCCTGCGCATCGAGGAGCGCCGGGACGGGCCCCACGATGGCCCTGTGGACCCTGCCTTGCTTGCCTTGCCTGAAGAAAAAATCCTCGCCGACGTGCTCGACCGTGTAGAACCCCCCATCGCCGAAGCGATCCGGGATGAGGCCTTCGCTGCCGCCATGGCTGGCCTGGCGGCGTTGCGCCCGCCGCTGGATGGCTTCTTCGATCAGGTTACGGTAAATGACGCACAATCGGAGCTTCGCCGAAATCGTCTGCGCCTGCTCGCCCGTGTCCGCGCGGCCATGAACCGTGCGGCCGATTTTTCACGTATTGAAGGTTGATAGGAGTCCGAACCAGCCATGACAAAGTGGGTATACAACTTTGGAGCCGGCCGAAAGGAAGGCCGCTCCGACATGAAGAATCTGCTCGGCGGTAAGGGGGCCAACCTCGCCGAGATGGCTGGCATCGGCCTGCCCGTGCCGCCCGGCTTCACCCTCACCACCGAGGTCTGCACCGCGTTCTACCAGAACGACCGCAAGTATCCGTCCGACCTCAAGGCGCAGGTCGACGAGGCGCTGGCCCATATCGAGAAGGCCGAAGGCCTGACGTTCGGCGACATCCACAAGCCGCTGCTGGTATCGGTGCGCTCCGGCGCCCGCGTCTCCATGCCCGGCATGATGGACACCGTGCTGAACCTTGGCCTCAACGACCAGACCGTGGTGGGCCTGGCCGAAATGTCCGGCGACAAGCGTTTCGCCTGGGACTCCTATCGCCGCTTCGTGCAGATGTACGGCGGCGTGGTGCTCGGCGTCGACCATCATCGCTTCGAGGAAATCATCGAGCACGCCAAGCAGACCCGTGGCGTGACCGAAGACACCGCCCTGACCGCCGAGGACTGGCAGAAGGTGGTGGCCGGCTACAAGGAAATGATCGCCGCCGAGATCGGCAGGCCGTTCCCGCTCGATCCCCAGGAACAGCTCTGGGGCGCCATCGGCGCGGTGTTCGGCAGCTGGATGACCCCGCGCGCCATCACCTATCGCCGCCTGAACGACATCCCGGGCGACTGGGGCACGGCGGTGAACGTGCAGGTCATGGTGTTCGGCAACATGGGCGACGACTGCGCCACCGGCGTGTGCTTCACCCGCGACCCGGCGACCGGCGAAAACATGTTCTACGGCGAGTACCTGGTAAACGCCCAGGGCGAGGACGTGGTGGCCGGCATCCGCACGCCGCAGCCGATGGCCAACCAGCGCTCCAAGCCCGGCGAGCAGCCGATGGAAACGGCGCTGCCGCGCATCTACGGCGAACTCATGCAGGTCCGCGCGACGCTCGAGCGTCACTACAAGGACATGCAGGACATGGAGTTCACCGTGCAGCGCGGTAAGCTCTACATGCTGCAGACCCGCAACGGCAAGCGCACCGCCGCGGCCAGCCTGCGCATCGCCGTCGAAATGGCCAGCGAGGGGCTGATCGACCACAAGGAAGCGGTGCTGCGGGTCAACCCGTCCTCGCTCGACCAGCTGCTGCACCCCACGCTCGACCCGAAGGCGAAGCGCACGCTGATCGCCAAGGGCCTGCCCGCCAGCCCCGGCGCCGCCTCCGGCGCGGTGGTGCTGAACGCCGACGAGGCCGAGAGCCGCGCCGGCAAGGGTGAAGCGGTCATCCTGGTCCGCATCGAGACCAGCCCCGAGGACATCCACGGCATGCACGCCGCCAAGGGCATCCTCACCACCCGCGGCGGCATGACCAGCCACGCCGCCGTGGTGGCCCGCGGCATGGGCCGTCCGTGCGTCGCCGGCGCCGGCGGAATTTCCGTCGACTACGCGGCGCAGACCCTCACGGCCGGCAAACTCGTGCTGCATGCCGGCGACATCATCACGCTCGACGGCGCCGCCGGTGAAGTGTTCTCCGGGCTGGTGCCGATGGTCGAGCCGACGATGTCGGGCGAGTTCGCCACCCTCATGAAGTGGGCCGACGATATCCGCCGCATGAAGGTGCGCGCCAACGCCGAAACGCCGCTCGATGCCGACACCGCGCGCAAGTTCGGCGCCGAGGGCATTGGCCTGTGCCGCACGGAGCACATGTTCTTCGACCCGAAGCGCATCAGCGCGGTTCGGCAGATGATCATGGCCCCGGACGAGGCAGGCCGCCGCACCGCCCTGGCGAAGCTGCTGCCGTTCCAGCGGCAGGACTTCATCGACCTGTTCCGCATCATGTCGCCATTGCCGATCACCATCCGCCTGCTCGACCCGCCGCTGCATGAATTCCTGCCGCATGGCGAGGCCGAACTGGCCGACGTGGCGAAGAACCTTGGTGCCGACGTCGCGGCGATGCGTCGCCGTGCCGCCGAACTGGCCGAAGCCAACCCGATGCTGGGCCATCGCGGTTGCCGGCTGGGCGTCACCTATCCGGAAATCTACGAGATGCAGGCCCGCGCCATCTTCGAGGGTGCGGTCGCGGTGGCTCGTGAAACCGGCCTGGCGCCGGTCCCGGAAGTCATGATCCCGCTGGTCGGGCTGAAGAAAGAGCTCGACATGACCCGCGCCCAGGTGGAGCGGATCGCCAAGGCGGTGTTCGCCGAAACCGGCACCACCATCGAGTACACCATCGGCACCATGATCGAGCTGCCGCGCGCCGCGCTGATCGCCGACAGCATCGCCGAAGCCGCCGACTTCTTCAGCTTCGGCACCAACGACCTCACGCAGACCTGCTTCGGCCTGTCGCGCGATGACGCTGGCAAGTTCCTGCCGACCTATGTCGAGCTGGGCATCCTGCCCAAGGATCCGTTCATCTCGATCGACGTCGAAGGCGTCGGCGCGCTGATGCGCATCGCCGCCGAGAAGGGCCGCAAGACCAAGCCGCACCTCAAGCTTGGCATCTGCGGCGAGCATGGCGGCGATCCGGCCTCGATCGCGTTCTGCGAAGAGATCGGGCTCGACTACGTTTCCTGCAGCCCGTATCGCGTGCCGGTAGCCCGGCTGGCGGCGGCGCAGGCGGCCCTGCACGGCGGCGGCGACCGCACCGTCTAGCAGCGCCGAGCCGACGATGCGGCTGGTGGCGGCCACACGGGTGCTGGATGAGGACGACGTCCTCGAGGCATTCGTGCGCCACCACGCCGCGCTCGTCGACCACCACATCTTTCTCGATAACGGCAGCACCGACCGCTCGCTCGCCATTCTCCAGGCGCTGCGGGCCGAGGGGCTGCCGCTGACCGTGCTGCAGACCCGGGCGGCGCATTTCTGCGAACCGCCGCTGCTCACCGGACTGTTCCGGATGGCGGCGGGAATGGGCGCCGACTGGGTGCTGATGCTCGACTGCGACGAATTCGTCGACCAGCGGCGCGCCGAGGGGGGCCTGCGGGCCCTCCTCGACGCTCTGCCGCCCGAGCAGGGCGCGCTGCGCCTGCCGAGGGCTGCCTACCACCCGATGCCGGACGACGATGCCGCGGACCTGCTGGTGCCGCGGCGCATCCGCCGGCGGGAGCCGGAGTTGCAGCCGACCGCCAAGATTGTCCTGCGCGGGGCGCTCGCCGCGCAGAACCTCAACATCGACGCCGGCAGCCACGACGCCATCCGCGACGGTCAGTACCTGTCGGCGCCGATTTCCGGCGCGCTGGCGCTGGCCCATTTCCAGCGGCGGTCGGCCTGCCAGCGGGCGGCCAGGAGCGTGCTGGGCCGTCTCAAGGTGATCGCCGCCGGGCAGGCGGCGGCCGACAACAACTCCTCGCTGCACTACAACCGGATCTTCGAGGCCATCCGCGACGATCCGGCCTCGTTGCTGCGCAATCCCGACTTCCTTTCGCCCGGGGCGCCCGAGGGCGGCCTCGTCGAGGACCCGATCGACTACCTGGGCGGCGAATTGCGCCACACCCTGCCGGGCGATGCGGCCATGCAGGCGCTGGCGGGCCTGGCGGCATTCGGCGAGGCGCTGGCCGCGCAGCATGCCCGCCTGCTCGACACCAACGAGGGTATCCGGCTACAGGTGCACAACTGGTCGCTCACCTGGACCCAGGTGGCCTGAGCGACACCCCGTGGTCTGGAGGCTTTGTCAGATGAAATTCCGCTTCGCCCTCGTCGCCGTATTCCTGTTGCTGGCCGGCAGCGCGCAAGCGCAGATCAACCCCTACAAGGGCAAGAACGTGCCCCGGCTCGCCAGCTCGGACCTGACGCTGCTGGGGCAGGCCGAACAGAAATTCCTGGGCGATACCGCCCCCACCAAGGGCGCCAGCGAGAACTGGACCAACGCCGCGACCGGGGCGGTCGGCAGCGTCGCCTATGTTGGCCCGACCAGCCGCACGGTCGCCACGGTGAAATACACTTGTCGCCGGCTTCGCTATGAGGTGACCCTGAAGGGCCGCACCAAGCCCCGCAGCACGCGGGTGGCGTGGTGCCATATGCCGGACGGCAGCTGGAAGGCGAACTGAGGCGCGCTGAAGAAGGCGCCCGGAGCGGGCTGGCGCGATCACATCGCGCCGGGCGCTCACCGGGGTTTCGCGGACCCGAGCCTCGGCGGTCAGGCCGGTACGCAACGTGATCCTCGGATCCGGCCGCATCGGCGGAAAGTATGGCGAAACCACGGTGAACCTGGCGTGCAGTTCGTCGGCAACCGCGATGAAGGCCGCCGACTGATCGAGATCCTTACAGGATCATGCGGCGGCACACCGCCGGACGATCCTGGGACGTCTCTGCGGAGGCCCTCCCCGCCCGCTTAGTGCACCAGCGAGGCCATCATCTCATGCTGATGCACGGCCGCGATCGCCACGTCCCGGTCGCCGACCATTGCCATCGGCGTGCCGTCCGCCGCATGGATGGCATAGGCCATCGCGCCGTTCAGCATCACCGGCTTCACATAGGCGATCTGCGACACCCCCAGGCGGCCAAGCTGCTCGCTCGACAGGCGGCGGATATCCAGCAGTTCGACGGCGGGAGCGCCGGCGGCATCGGACGAATTTTCGCTCATCTGCATTCTCCTGACGGGCTCGACGCGCACTCTGGCCACGTCGCCGACACCGCCCCTTGGTCGGGCCGCCAGCCTGGCGGCCGGTCGTCACGCGTCGGTCTGCACGCGCTCAGCTTTCCGGCTCGCTGTCCACCACCGTGGCGGCGCCATTGCCGGCCTTATGGATCTGGATCGTCTTCACCCGGCTTTCCGGCTGCGGCCGGGCGAGGTCAACATGCAGCAGCCCGTTGTCCAGCCAGGCGCCCCGCACCTCGATGCCCTCGGCGAGCACGAAGGCGCGCTGGAACTGCCGCGCGGCAATGCCGCGGTGCAGGAACACGCGACCCGCCGAATCGTCGGTCTGCCGGCCACGGATCACCAGTTGGTTGTCCTCCTGGGTGATCTGCAGGTCGTCCATGGTGAACCCGGCGACCGCCAGCGTGATGCGCAGCCCGGTCGGGCTGACCTGCTCGATATTGTAGGGCGGATAGCCGTCGGACGAGGTTTTCGACGCCCGCTCGAGCATCTGCTCGAGATGGTCGAAGCCCAGGAACAGCGGGGACGTAAACAAGCGGGTGGTCACGGCGGGGCCTCCTCCTGAGAGCGAAGCGGCGGCGGGCCCCGGCAACGGCAACCCGCCGTCCCAACATCTTGGCACCGGGGCGCCCGGTTGCAAGGGTGCAGGTACGCGGCGCCCACCGTTGAACCGCCGTGCTGGCGCCGCTACATGGGCACTATGGATGCAACACCCCTTGCGGCGCCACCGGCCGCCCCGGACGAGGCCGCGTTGCTGCCGATCCTGATCGCGCCGCATCCGCTGCTGAAGGCGCGCTGCCGCCCGGTCGGCGCCGGCGACGCCGATAAGGTGCGCGAACTGGTGGCCCGCATGTTCGCCACCATGTACAAGGCCCCCGGCATCGGCCTGGCCGCGCCGCAGGTGGGAGCGCTGCTGCGGCTGGCGGTCGTCGACGTGATGCCCGACGACAGGAAGGCGCCGATCGTGCTGATCAACCCCGAAGTGGTCGCCGAAAGCGACGAGATGGTCCCGCATGAAGAGGGCTGCCTGTCGCTGCCGGGCCAGTACGCCGAGGTGATCCGCCCGGCCATCGTGAAGGTCCGCTACACCGACGAGACCGGCGCGCGGCGGGAAATGCAGGCCGACGGCTTGCTCGCGGCCTGCCTGCAGCATGAGATCGAGCACCTGGACGGCGGGTTGTTCGTAGATCATCTCTCCGTGCTCAAGCGCAACATCATCATGCGGCGTCTGGCCAAGGACCAGCGGCAGAAGGCCCGCTGACCGTGCGGATCGCCTTCATGGGCAGTCCGGCGTTCGCCGTGCCGGCGCTCCGCGCCCTGCATGCGGCGGGGCATGACATCGCTGCCGTCTACTGCCAGCCGCCGCGGCCCGCCGGGCGCGGCCATGCGGTGCGGCGGTGCGCGGTGCACGAAGCCGCCGCAGCGCTGGGCCTCCTCGTGCGCACGCCCGCCGGGCTGCGCCAGAACGCCGACGAGCATGCCGCCTTCGCAACCCTCGGGCTCGATGTTGCCGTGGTGTGCGCCTATGGGCAGATCCTGCCCCGGCCCGTGCTGGCGGCGCCCCGCCTCGGCTGCCTCAACATCCATGCCAGCCTGCTGCCACGCTGGCGAGGCGCCGCCCCGATCCAGGCCGCCATCCTGGCCGGCGACGCCGCCACCGGCATCACCATCATGCAGATGGACGCGGGCCTGGACACCGGCCCCATGCTGCTCAGCGAAGCGGTGCCGATCACGCCGGCCACCGACGCGGCGGCGCTGCACGATGCGCTGGCGGCGCTCGGCGCGCGGCTGGTGCTGCGCGCCCTCGCCGAAGCGCCGCCCCCCGTCGCGCAGCCCGCGGAGGGCGTGACCTACGCCCCCAAGCTGTCGCGCGCGGACGGCCGGATCGACTGGACGCAGCCGGCCGGAGCGCTGGAGCGGCGGGTGCGGGCGCTGAACCCCTGGCCGGGCACCTGGTCGCAGCTCGACGGCGAGCCCCTGAAGATCCTGGCGTCCCGGCCGGAGCCCGGCGCCGGCGTGCCCGGCACCGCGCTGGACGGCGCGATGCTGATCGCCTGCGGGGCCGGCGCGCTGCGGCTCACCCGGGTGCAGGCGCCCGGCCGGGCGGCGCTCGACGCCGCCGCCTTCCTGCGCGGCCATCCGCTGCCCGCCGGCACGAAGCTGGGGTGATGCCGCGCTACGCGCTGCTGCTGGAATACGACGGCACCGGTTTTGTCGGCTGGCAGATCCAGGCCACCGGCCTTTCCTTGCAGGGCGTGCTGGAGGCCGCCGCTTCCAGGCTGGCGGGGGGCGCGCCGGTGCCGAGCATCGTCGCCGGGCGCACCGATGCCGGCGTGCACGCCGAGGGGCAGGTGGCGCAAATCGACCTGCCGACCGCCTGGCTGCCCGACCGGCTGCGCGACGCGCTGAACTTCCACCTCAAGGGGTATCGCCTGGTGGTGCTGCGGGCGGCGCCGGCGCCGGCGGGCTGGAACGCCCGGTTTTCCGCCATCGGCCGCGCCTACCGCTACCGCATCCTCAACCGCCGTCCACGGCCGGCGGTGCTCAACGGACGGGTCTGGCACGTCGATCATCCGTTGGATGAGGCGGCGATGGCGGCGGCGGCGGCGAGCCTGCTCGGCCGGCACGATTTTTCTGCTTTCCGCGCCGCCGCCTGCCAGGCCAAATCGCCGCTGCGCACGCTGGACCGGCTGGATGTCATCCGCCACGGGGAGTTGGTGGAAATCGTCGCCGAGGCGCGCAGCTTCCTGCACCATCAGGTGCGCAACATGGTCGGCACGCTGAAGCTGGTCGGCGATGGGCGCTGGCCGATCGAGCGGGTGGCCGCCGTGCTGGCCGCCCGCGACCGCACCCAGGCCGGCCCGACCGCGCCGGCCGAGGGGCTGACCATGACCGGCGTGCGCTATCCGCAGGACCCGTTCGGGTCGCCGCGGTGAGGGAAGGCGCGGCGCCGGTTACTGCCCCGGGAAAAGCTGCCGGTTCTCCACGAAGAAACTGGCGGTTTCGAGCGTTCCGTCGGGCTGCAGCTCGAAAACACCCTTGAGCTGGAACGGTCCCGGCTTCGGCTGCAGCTCCCAGGTCTCGTTGCCGTGCGGCCTCGTCGGCTGCGGATGTGTTCCCCCGCCGGGCTGGAACGGCTGCCTGACGAGCCGGCCGCCGGTGGCGATCCGCAATGCCCGCAGATCGAGGGAGTTGGACCCGGCACGCAACACCAGGATGCTGCCGGCCGAGGTCGGGCTGCCCGCGAGGTCGTAGGAGGTGTGAATCCTGAATTCGGCCGAATCAAGCGCGCGCACGTCAATGGAACTGGGCGGCAACTGGCTTGCGAGATCGTACAGCACCACCAACCGATACTGCTCTCCCCTCGATGCTCCTTGCAGAATGTCCACTCGCCCCGCGCAGAATTTCCTCCTCATGGACCGGGCATCGTAGAATTCCGGCGCGAAGGCGCCACCGCTTTCCAAAGAGTCCATGGTCGTCGACACGATGTGCGGCAGCCCAACGGTGCCGTCGCAGGCCGTCTCGCCGCCAAACGTCTGTACCGCCGCGCAGCCCGTGAGTCCCGCCATCGAGAGCGTCAGGACGGCCACGCAGCGCATCGGGAGCCGGCGGCGAATGGTGCTCGTCATGCGCGTGCAGCCTCGCCCAGGGCGTTGATCGGAAGGCCTGCTTAGACCGAAATGATCGAGGGCGTAAGGCCGTGCTTCGGCTTCGCGGCTTAGCCCGAGGAGCCGGTGAGCGCCACCAGGAACAGCCCAAGGGCAAAATCCAGCCCCACCAACGCCGCCGCCGGGCCGCCCGGTAGCGCCAGCGCCAGCCGCGTCGCGTACCATTCCAGCCAGAGCGCCCAGCCCATCGCCACCAGCCAGATGGTCTGCGACACCAGCAGCGGCAGGCCCAGCAGCGCCAGCAGCCCCGCCGCCACCAGCATCAGGTACTGCACCACGTTGCACCAGTTCCAGGCGGTGATGAAGCGCGCCCACAGCGGGCCGCGCCCCAGCACGCCGGCCAGCCGATGCGACAGCAGGGCGAAGCCGAGCCAGCCGATGACGTAGCCCAGCAGATCGAGCAGCAGCCCGCTCGCCGGCGCCGCCGGCACCGTGCTGGTCGCCCAGTCCAGCAGGTGCAGGCACAGGAAGGCCGGCAGGCACACCGCCACCGCCCAGAAACTGTGCGCGGCCACCGCCATCTCGGCCTCCGGCGGCGCCACGATCAGCAGCAGCCCGTCGGCCCGCCCCCGCGCCAGCAGGAAAGCCCCATGCAGGGCGGTGCCCATGCGGGCGGTCACGCCGGCCCCTCCTGCAAGCCGGCCAGGAACCGCGGCGCCAGGAACAACAGGCCGGCGCCGACATTGACCACCACCACCAGCACGGCCGCCTGCCACCCGGCCAGCCGCAATCCCACCCGCGCCACGAACCAGTCCAGCACGACGCCGTAGACCGCGACGGCGAGCAGCCCGAACGCCACCGCCGCCCGCTGGCCCAGGCCGGCGGAGGCCAGCAGGCCCATCAGCGCCAGCGCCGCGGTCAGCGCCACCAGCATGGCCCAGCGCGACCAGTTGAATGCGGTGGCATAGCGCAGCCACTCCCGCTCGCGCCCCCACCGGCGGGCCAGCATTTCCGACAGCACGGGCGGCGTGAGCAACGCCACCAGGGTGCCGAGCAGGGCCGCAACCGCATCCAGCCCGGCGCCCGACAGCAGGCCCAGCACGCCGCCGGCCAGCGGGAAGGCGACCAGCGGCGCCAGGCTGTTCAGGAACGCCCTTCCGGTGCCGGCGAACCGCTCGATGCCCCGCTGGCGGAACAACCCCAGTTGCAGCACGCCCAGCAGCACCTGGCTGCCCCGCTCGTTCACCGCGCCGCCCTCATGGCAGGAACGCCCCGATCGCGGCGCGGTAGATGCGCGCCAGGTCGCGCAAATCGCCGACCGGGGTGCATTCGTCGACCTGGTGCATGGTGCGGCCGACCAGGCCGAATTCGGCCACCGGGCAGAACCGGGCGATGAACCGCGCGTCCGAGGTGCCGCCGCCAGTGTCCAGCTTCGGCGGCAGCCCCGTCACCCCCTGCACCGCCGCGCGCAGCCGTTCCACCGCCGGTCCGGGGGCGGTGAGGAAGCTCTCGCCGCTGACCGCGACGTCGAGGTCGCAACGCTCGGCGTGCTGGGCCAGCGCGGCGCGCAGCCAGGCGGTCAGGGAGGCGCCGCTGTGGCGGTCGTTGAAGCGGATGTTCAGCATCGCCCGCGCCACGGCGGGAATGACGTTGGTGGCCGGGTTGCCGACATCGATGCTGGTGACCTGCAGCGTCGAGGCCTCGAACCAGTCGCTGCCAGCGTCGAGCGGCGCCGCGGTCAGCGCCGCCAGCGCGCGCACCAGCCGGTGCACCGGGTTGTCGGCGCGCGCCGGATAGGCCACGTGGCCCTGGATGCCGTGCACGGCGATGGCGGCGTTCAGGCTGCCGCGCCGGCCGATCTTGATCATTTCGCCCAGCCGGTTCGGGTTGGTCGGCTCGCCGACGATGCAGAAATCCGGCATCTGGCCATGCGTCGCCATCCATTCCAGCACCCGCACGGTGCCGTCGACCGCCACGCCTTCCTCGTCGCCGGTGATCAGCAGGCTGATCGAGCCGCGCGGCGGGCCGGATTGCAGGTACTGCGAACAGGCCGCCACGAAGGCGGCGATCGCGCCCTTCATGTCGCAGGCGCCGCGGCCGTACAGCACGTCGTCGCGCACCGCGCCGGCAAACGGCGCGGCGGTCCACGCCCCCGCGCCCGCCGGCACCACGTCGGTATGCCCGGCGAAACACAGATGCGGCCCGGCGGCACCGATGCGCGCGAACAGGTTCTCGATCGCCCCGAAGCGCAGCCGCGTCACCGCGAAGCCGAGCTGCTCCAGCGCGGCGGCGAGCACATCCTGGGCGCCGGCGTCCTCGGGGGTAACCGAGGCGCAGCGGAGCAGCGCCTGCGCCAGCGGAAGTGGATCGGTGATCAATCGCGGAGCAGCTCGTTGATGGACGTCTTGGCCCGCGTGCCGGCGTCGACCCGCTTGACGATGACGGCACAGTAGAGCGACGGGCCGGGCGAGCCGTCCGGCAACGGCCGGCCGGGCAGCGAGCCCGGCACCACCACCGAGTAGGCCGGCACCCGGCCGACGAACACCTCCCCGGTGGTGCGGTCGACGATTTTGGTCGTCGCGCTGATGAAGACCCCCATCGCCAGGACACAACCGCGCTCGACGATGACCCCTTCGACCACCTCGGAGCGCGCGCCGACGAAGCAGTCGTCCTCGATGATCACCGGGGCCGCCTGCAGCGGTTCCAGCACCCCGCCGATGCCCACCCCGCCCGAGAGATGGCAGTTGCCGCCGATCTGCGCGCAGCTGCCCACCGTGGCCCAGGTATCGACCATGGTGCCGCGGCCGACATAGGCGCCGATGTTGACGAAGCAGGGCATCAGCACCACGCCGGGCGCGACATGGGCGCCGCGCCGCACCACCGCGCCCGGCACCGCGCGGAAGCCACCCTGGCGGAACCTCGCGTCGTCCCAGCCGGCGAACTTCATCCCCACCTTGTCCCACACCGGCGCTCCGCCGGCGCCCGGCAGCATCGCGGAGTCCTGCAGACGGAACGACAACAGCACGGCCTTCTTCAGCCACTCGTTGACCTTCCAGCCCTGCGCGCCCGGCTCGGCCACCCGCGCCTCGCCGGCATCGAGCAGCGCCAGCGCCTGCTCGACGGCAGTGCGCGACTCGCCCTCGCTGGTCACGCCAAGTTGATCGCGACGTTCCCACAGGGCCTCGATGGTGGGTCGCAGCGGGTGATCGGACATCGCGGAGGCAACTCCCTGCTCGGCGTTCGAGGGTGCGGCCCGCTTGCCGGGCCGATGGGCGCGGACCATGCGCAGCCGCCTCAATGGTGTCAATCGCGACGCCGGCGGCGGCGCAGGACGGCTTCGATAACCCGGCTTTAACGACCGCTGCCGTAATCATATTGCCACGCCGGCCGTGTTCCACGGGCTGCGTCCGGCCAGACACGCCTTGCTGTATCGCCTCTGGGTTACGGTCAACAATGAAACGGATGTCCACGGCCTTCGACTCTTCCCGGGTCCCTCCGACCCCGTCGGCCGTCGAACCCGATACGCCGGCTGGCGCCGGCGGCCAACCGCTCGCCGACACCTTGCGCAGCGCCCTGCTGGACAGCCGCAACCGTTGGAGAGAACTGGTGTCGCTGACCGCCGACTTCGCCTTCGAAACCGATGTCTGGGGGCGTTTCGTCTTCCTCTGGCCCGATCCGGCCCTGGGCTGGCCGGCGGCGACGCTGCTCGGCCAACCGGCGGAACTCCTGCTGGCCGAAGCGGACGGCGTCATCGGCTTCAACCCGTTCCGCACCACCAGCGCCGTCCGCCGCCGCCGCGCCTGGCTGAAACGCCCGGACGGCAGCGGCATCTGCCTCACCTTCGCCGCCGCCCCGCTGGCCGATTCCGAAGGACGCATCATCGGCAGCCGCGGCCTCGGCCAGGACACCACCGAGCAGGACAGTTACGATGCCGCCATGGCCGCCGCGTTGCGCCGCGGCGAAGTGCTCGACCACATCCTGCGCTGCATGCGCCGCGAAGTGCTGGCCCCCAAAATGATGGAAGGGGTGCTGACCTCGCTCGCCACCGCGGTCGGGGCCGAGGGGGTGGCGGTGCTCGATGTGCTGGGGGACGCCAGCCGGCCCGCCGTGCTTTACCAGACCGGCAGCTCCCTGTCGGCGACGCTGCACACGGCGCTCAGCCTGTTGCAGTGCGACAACACCGACCCGCAGGTCGCGATGGCGCCGGACGGGCGCAAGGTGCTGGTCTGCTCCAGCCAGACCCGGTTCGCCGAGCAGACCGGGCTCGCGCTGTGGCGCATTCCGGGCGGCCGCGACTGGGACAGCGAGGAGCGCGTCATGGTCTCCTCGGCCACCGCCATCGTCCGGGTCATCCTCGACCACGACACCATCCAGCGCGAAATGGCGCGCCAGGCCCGCACCGACCCGCTCACCGGTCTGCTCAACCGCCGCGCCTTCATGGAGGAAATGGGCCGCCGGCTCGACCGGCTCGACCGCGAGGGGTTGCCCGGGACGCTGATGTTCGCCGATCTCGACTGCTTCAAGCAGTTCAACGACGCGCTCGGCCACGAAGCCGGCGACATGGTGCTGTGCGTGGCCGCCACGCTGCTGCGCGACGCGGTGCGGCCGGGCGACCTGGTGGCCCGCCTGGGCGGCGACGAATTCGCCATGTGGCTCGACGGCGCCGACGACCTTGCCGCCGCCGAGCGCGCCGAGCATCTGCGCCTCGCCGCGCCACGCACCCTGGCCGCCGTCGCCGAGGGCTCCGGCCTGGAACTCACCATGTCGATCGGCATCGCGACCCGCTGGCCCAGCCGCGGCGAAGACATCGAGACGGTGCTGCACCGCGCCGACCAGGCCATGTACCAGGTCAAGCGCAGCGGGCGCGGTCACTGGCTGGTCGCCCATCCGGAGAACACATGACACGGCTCGCATCCGGCCTGCTGGGCCCCGCGCGCGTGCATGGCGGCATGGCGGTGGACGAGGTCGCCCGCGTGCGCCTGGGCGCCAGCGAGCAATCCTCACCCGACCTGCTGCATACGCTGGCCGGCGATCCGGCGGTGACCGTGCGGGCCGCGGTGGCGCTGAACAGCTCCGCCCCGGCCAGCGCCGACCGCATTCTCGCCCACGACGCCGACGAACGGGTGCGCACGCTGCTGGCGCGCAAGCTGTCCGCCCTGCTGCCGGGGCTGCGCAACGCCGTGCGCAACCGGCTGCAGCATCACGTTCTCGACGTGCTGGCCGACCTGGTCCGCGACGAAGCGGTACGGGTGCGCGCCGCCATCGCCGACGTGGTCAAGGAAATGCCCCAGGCGCCGCACGACCTCATCCTGCGGTTGGCACATGACAGCGAGGTCCCGGTCAGCGAGCCGGTCACCCGCCTGTCGCCGTTGCTGACCACGGAGGACCTGCTGGGGCTGCTCGCCGCCGCCCCGAACCCGGTGACCGCCGCGGCTGTCGCCAACCGCTCCGGACTGAACGAAACGGTTGCCGACGCCGTCGCCGCCGGCTCGGACACCATCGCCATCGGGGCCTTGCTGGCCAACCACTCGGCCGCCATCCGCGAGGCCACGCTGGATGCGCTGGCCAACCGCGCCGCGGAGCAGGTCGACTGGCACGCAGCCCTGGTACGCCGCCCCCGGCTGTCTCCGGTGGCCGCCTGTGCCTTGTCGGAATGCGTGGCCACCCACCTGGTGCACGAGTTGGCCAGCCGCGCCGACCTGTCGGCGGTGTGCATCGCCGACCTGCAGGGCCGACTCGCGACGCGCCTGCAGCGCAACGAGCCAAGCGAAGCGCCACCGGCGCCCAGCATGGACGAAGCCATGGCGGAGGCGCGGGCGCTCGCATTCCGCAACCAGTTGGACGAGACGGCCCTGCTCGACGCGGTGCAACGCGGCGAGGCACGCATGGCCACGGCCCTGCTGGCGGTGGCGGCGGGCGTGCCGGCTTCGGTGGTGGACCGCGCCGCCGCGCTGCGCAGCGCCAAGGC